>JANLRE010000407.1:0-1730 GCA_031368205.1 Fimbriiglobus sp.
CCAAGGGTTCGGCTGTTCGCCGATGAAAGTGGTACGTGAGCTGGGTTTAGACCGTCGTGAGACAGGTCGGTCCCTATCTGCTGTGGGCGTAGGAAACTTGCGAGGCTTTCTCCCTAGTACGAGAGGACTGGGAGGGACACATCTCTGGTGTACCAGTTATCGCGCTAGCGGTACCGCTGGGTAGCCACATGTGGAATGGATAAACGCTGAAGGCATATAAGCGTGAAACTTCCCTCAAGATCAGGTTTCCTCACAAGAAGGCTCCAGGAAGACTACCTGGTTGATAGGCCGGGTGTGTAAGGGCAGTAATGCTCTCAGCTAACCGGTACTAATAGCCGAACGTTTGGCCACATTGTTCACTTTCTCGCTTGTGTCGATTAAGATTTCGTGTCCTCCAAGTTGTTATCGATATTTGTCGATTTTCAAGCAGCTTGCCGGTGACCATACCTAAGTGGAAACACCCGTTCCCATTCCGAACACGGCCGTTAAGCACTTGGGGCCGATGGTAGTGCTTTCAGCGCGAGAGTAGGTTATTGCCGGCGCTTTATTAAACCCTGGTCGTTCAGCAATGAACGACCAGGGTTTTTTCGTTTTTCACGCTACGACTGGCAACATATGTTTTCAACTCTGAAAGGGTTGTTCTATTAGCCCAGGGTGAAACCCTGGGAACAACCAGCCACAAACGAGACGTATTGCCCTCGGTGGCAGCCCCCAGGGTTTCACCCTGGGCTAATGGAACAACCCCGGTGGGGTTGAAAATCATTAACGCATCCTCAAGGTGGTATTCTGTTCCGTTTCGCCTGAATTCGACGCGGTCTCTTGCCGATTATTCTACTATCACTATACTTGAATCGTTCGGGTGTCTGTGTAACGGACTCAATTCCAGTCTCTAACTGTCGAAGGGTTTCAGTCTATGGCGTCGGTCATCCTCTCCTCCGATCTTGATTTGATTGATGAATTGCGGCTCCGGTGTTGGGCGCGGGAAAATTACGTGCCTGCTCCTCAACGTGACACCGCCTGGCATCCGATTATCTTAGAAGAGATGAGCCGCAAAGATGGTGAGGCCAGTAACGTGGTCCTCGCCGGTTAGAGCGGGAACGTGAACAGGATTGCGATGATCCCAAGACCCGTCTCGCACGGGTCTTTTGCATTCTGAATTCCTGTTTGTCGATTCCCGTGTGCAGGAGGCACCACGATGGGGTTTTTCACGGGTCGCTCGACATTCCTCCGGTTCAAGGTCGATGGGCCACGGCAACGAATGTTCGGTGATGAACACATCGAACGGCTCGCGGCTTTTCAAGCCGGGCGACAACGCATTGCCTCCGCCGATGGTATCGAAACCGGGTGGTCGGCGGGTGAACACATCTTGGATGTCGATTTCCAACTCGAAAAAAACATCATCAACGACATGCTCAGGTTCGATTTGCGGGTAGATGTCGATAAATTGCCGGGCGATCTGTTTCGCGCTTATTACTCGGTCGAACTGAAAGCACTCGCCGCGATGAACCATTCGGGACTTCCGTCGTCCAAACAAAAACGGGAAGCGAAGGAAGCGGCCCGCGAGCGACTGGAACAAGAAGGCAAAGACGGGCGGTTCAAGCGGCGTAAGTGTATTCCGGTCGTATGGGATGCCCAATCAAATGAAGTGCTGTTCGGGGCCACGTCTCTAACGCACATCGACCGTCTGGTTAGTCTTTTTCATTCGACTTTTGGCTACGACATTGAAGCGG
>JANLRE010000840.1:0-5856 GCA_031368205.1 Fimbriiglobus sp.
CGAGACCAAGGAGATGATGACACGCCTCGTTCGCGGTCACTTCGCGCTGACCTCCGGCGAAGCCTGTGCGCTTGAACTCTGTTGTGTCGGCATCCCGCAACTGACGCTGCCGACGAAGCCCGCCCACATGCTCAACGCCAAGCGCATGGATGACGAGGGCGCCGCGACGTTCCTGGGGGCCGCCTCGGACGTGAGTTTCGACCAGCTTCACGAAGCGGTGAACATCGTCCTCGACGACCCAATGGAGCGCCTCGGGATGTCCCGCTGTGCCCGCAACCTGATCGACGGGCGGGGCGGCGACCGCATCGTCAACGGCCTGGAAATCATCCTGCACTCGCCGCAACACCGACAGAAAGTCGGGGTCAAACAAGTGGCGTAGTTGAGTTGGTGAACCGCAACCCCGAAAGCCCACGGATAATGATCCGTGGGCTTTCGCTTTCCGTCTACAATACTCCACCACCAAACCCAGGAGTCCCACCATGACCAAAGATGAAGTTGCATCCGCGCTGGACGAGATCGGCACGTTGTTGCAACTGAAGGGAGAAAACCCGTTCCGCACGAACGCCTATGCCAACGGCGCGCGGGCCATTTCGCAACTCGAAGGTGACTTGAAAGATTTGATCGCCACCAAGAAACTCGGCGACGTTCGGGGCATTGGTGACGCGATGGTGGAGAAGATTACCACGCTCGTGACGACGGGCCGACTGCCTTACTTGGAAGAACTCCGCGCCACTGTGCCGCCGGGGTTAGTGCAGATGTTGCGGATCAACGGACTCGGGCCGAAGAAGGCGAAGGCGCTGTACGACTTGCTGGACATCGACACGATCGAGAAACTTCAGACGGCGTGCGAGAACGGCGAAGTCGCCAAGTTAAAAGGCTTCGGCGATAAGACCGCCGCGAAGATTCTCGAAGGGGTGCGGTTCCTCGGTATGGTCGGCAATCGGGTGCGGTTCGACCAAGCTTACCCGCTTGGCGTGGCCCTGCTCGAACAGCTTCAGAAATTGCCGGGCGTGATCCGGTCCGAATTGTGCGGTAGCCTCCGCCGTCGGCGCGAAACTGCCAAGGACATCGACATCCTGATTAGCAGCAACACGCCGCAACCGATCATGGATGCGTTCGTTTCGCTACCCAACGTGATGCAGGTGACTGGGCATGGACCGACCAAGTCGAGCATCATTGCGTCGCTGACCCACGGCCAAGAAACGATCGTGCTGAACGCCGATCTCCGTGTCGTGACCGACGAGCAGTTCCCCTACGCCGTGCTGCATTTCACGGGCAGCAAAGATCACAACATCCGACTCCGGCAACGCGCAATCGACCGAGGCTTGAGCCTGAACGAGTACGCCCTGAGCGGCGAAAACGGCAACGTTCCCTGCAAGGATGAAGCCGCTGTTTACCGAGCGCTGGACCTGAACTGGGTGCCACCGGAGATGCGGGAAGACACCGGCGAATTCGATCTGGCTGAGGCAGGCAAGCTTCCAGAATTGATCGAACCGGGCGACATTCGCGGCATTTTCCACAACCACACCACATCCAGCGACGGCACCGCGACACTTGAACAAATGGCACTTGCGGCGAAGAAGCTGGGCTACGAATACTTCGGCGTCGGCGATCATTCGCAATCATTGACCGTGGCCAACGGGCTGTCACCTGAGCGGGTGCGGGAACAGTGGGCGGAGATTGACGCGCTGAACAAGAAATTGAAGGGCGTGCAAATCCTGAAAGGGACCGAGTGCGACATCCTCGCGGACGGCACGCTCGACTTCGACGACGAACTTCTTGCCGGGTTCGATTACGTCGTGGCCAGCGTCCACAGCCTGTTCGGGCTGAGTGAAGACGACCAAACCGCGCGGGTGTGTCGGGCTTTGTCGAACCCGCACGTCACGATGCTCGGCCACGCCACCGGACGCCTCTTGCTCCGCCGCGACGGGTACAAACTGAACATGGAGAAGGTGCTGCAAGCCGCCGCCAAGCACGGCAAGATGATCGAAATCAACGCTCAACCCGAACGCCTCGACCTCGACTGGACCCACGTCAAACGCGCGAAGACACTGGGCATCCCACTCGTCATCAACCCGGATGCGCACAGCCCCAGTGACTTGGCGCTCGTGCCCTACGGTGTGAACGTCGCCCGCCGCGGTTGGCTGACAAAAGCTGATGTGTTCAACACGAAGTCACTGAAAGACGTGATGAAGGAATTAGCGAAGCGGAAGGGGAAATAGCGGCGGAGATTTGAAATCCACCTCACCCTCAACCCCTCTCGGAAGCGGAGCGGGGAGCGAAGGCCGCTCTTCCTCCCTCCCCGTCTGCGGGGAGGGCCGGGGTGGGGTCGAACCGGCCACACGAGGCAAAAACATCCCCGCTACGGGAGGTAGCGATCAACCCCCTCGGCCCCCCCCGCGGGGGGAAGGAAGAGGGAAGTCCCCCCGCGGGGAGGGCCGGGGTGGGGTGGACGGTTCGACCCCCCTTAATCCCCCCGCAGACGGGGGAAGAGAAGACCGCTGTTCCCCCTCTCCGCATCGGAAAGGGGTGAGGTTGCAACTCCCCACCCAGCAAAATCTACACGCCCGAATCGCGCAATTTGAACTCCGGTCTCGTCGTCAGGTATGCTTCGACGCGGTCGGTGCGGGTGATCGCGTGTTTGATGAAGCCTACGGCTTCGACTAACCGTTCATCGGTCTCGGCGCAACTGAAGCGCAAGAAGCCGGCGCCCGCTGGACCGAAGCATTCGCCGCCCAGGCACCCGACGCCACGCTTGTCGTCGGCGCCTTCGAGCAGGTACATTGCCAAGCCGTGCGACGTGATGTGAAGTCGGTCGCAGATGGGTTGCACGTTCGGGAAGACGTAGAACGTGGCGGGCGGCATGAGGACAGTCATGCCACCCACGGTTCGCAATTCGTTCACGAGCAGTTCGACTTTCCGGTGGAACTTCTTCATCGTCGCATCGCGTTCGGCGTGGTCGTTTTCGAGCGCGGCTTTCCCGGCCAGTTGTACGAACGGCGGCACGCAGGATAGGGTTGTGTTTATCATCTTGCCCATCGCCTGCGCCACGGTTTCGGACGCGACCGCAAAGCCGAGTCGCCACCCGCTCATGCTGTACGACTTACTGAATGTGAACGCACTGACGGCGTGATCCAGCATCCCCTGTTCGGCTAAAATGCTCCGATGTTGACCCTCCCAAACCATGTGGCAATACGGCTCGTCACTAAACACGGCGATGTTTTTTCCGCGCACCAAATCGGCGATGGCCACGAGATCTTCCTTGGTCGCAACGCCGCCCGTCGGGTTGTGAGGCGAGTTCAGGAAGATCGCTTTGGCACGCGGTTGAGTCTTGAGGAAGTGTTCGACATCGGCGGGGTTCGGGCGGAAGTGGTTGGATTGCAATAGTGGGTAGTAAACCGGCACCGCACCCCGGCGCAGGACGTTCGGCGCGAACGTCGGGAACGTCGGTTGCCAGACGAGGACCGTATCGTTGTGTTCGAGAAACGCTTCGCAGAAAAACAGTTCAAACGGCTTCGCGCCCGGACCGACGACGACGTTCGCGGCGGTGGCGGGGATGTCGAACTCGGCCTTCACCATCCGGGCAATCGTCTCCCGAAACTCCGGCAACCCCATCGACGGCCCGTACCGCGTGTGCCCCGCATCAATGGCCGCCTTGCCAGCGGCGATCGCATGAGCCGTGCTGGGAAACGGGCTGTCGCCAATCTGCAACCCGATCACGTCTTTGCCCGCCGCTTGCAGTCGCTTCACGACTGCGAGGACATCGAAGGCAATTTCAGTCGTGAGCGAGGATGCGAAGTGGGAAAGTGTCGGGGGCATAATAAGGTGCGACTTTGTTTGGTTAGTGGAATGTGATTTTTGTATTCGGCCCTGAAGGGGCCGTTCTGTCAGCCCAGGGCCATGCCCTGGGGACCAGTCATCAATAATGTTTTTAGACCTGTCTCGACCGTTCAGCCCTTCAAGCGTTCCCAGGGCATGGCCCTGGGCTGACAGAGCGGCCCCTTCAGGGCCGAAAGAACCATTACTGCTTCGCGCCGATGGTTCGGGCGATTGGTTGCAGCACGTTGGGGATGATGTGTTCGGCGACGATCTCGTCGAGAACGCGGCGTTGGTTGCGGTACGACTCGATGAAGGTTTTGTACTTCTGCTTCCCCCAAAATTGGCGGACGGTGAAGTACACGCTAATCGGGCTTTCGCTGAACGTGTTCGTCCGCACTTGGTAGGCCGTCGTGCGAGTCTCGATACTCAGCCGGCCTTGCAGTTGGCAGGCTTCATCCAGGGCGATTGTCATCGTCGGTTGAAAGTGCAGGATGCGGCTGGCGGGAATTTTGGCGAGGTTCTCCAAGGGTCCATCAGCGGTCAGCGCCTCCGCAACGATCTCGTCGTGGTTGCCGTTGTACAGAAAGTCGAAGTAGTACAGCACGTCAATCGCGTCCGTGTCGAGGCCGTTCATCCCGAGGTGGTACGGCGCCATTTCGAGTAACTTTTCGTTTTGCGCATCGACTTCGTCGGCGGTCGGCGGGTTCACGAACCCGGACGACAGCCGCTTTTTGTCGAGTGAAATCCACCGATAGCTTCCGGCTTCGCGGTCCTCTTCGAGCATGTACTCGTTGTCCTCGCGCTTCTCGAAGTCCGTCATCGAGGGGTAGATCTTCTGGAGCGATTCAAAAAAGTGCAGGACCGTTTCGCGGTTGTTCGGCATCTCGACTTTGCTGGCGAGGTACATCGAAACGCCGAAGTCGTCGCTCATCGAGCTGAAAGAGTTCACGACGGTTCCTTTCATGTTTGCGAATGAGTAACGCGAACCCGCGTGTCACTCGCCAAGATAACGGGACTGGTTGCGAAGTCGTCTGAAACATTGTTCGGTTCCGCGCGGCACATTGCAAGCGTCGTGATTGCCGGGCGGACTCAAACTCTTGAAGGATAGGACATGTTACACCGCATTCCCCACTTTCTTGGAGGATGAAACTCACAACCCGGTTCGCGGTCCACCCTATCAAAAAAACGAACCCGGTCACCACGCGGTGCCGGGCCGGGTTCGTCAATTTCGATCAATCCACTTACGCCGCTTTGACAAGCTTGCCGGTCGAAACCGGGATGCGGAGTTCCGCTTTGTCGTGCCACTTGCCGGCGTCGGCAGCGCCTTGCCATTGCTGAAGCTTGATCGTTGTCACACGGTCGCGTTCGTCTTCAACGAGGTAACCGTTGAAGGCGTCCACGAACCCGGCGCGAACTTGTGTCGAGGACCGACCGACGAACAGCAGCGCTTCGATGTCGCCGTCCAGAATTGCCAGTGCCCGCCAGCCTTGTGCTTTCTCTTCGACTTGGATCAACATGATTCGTCCCTTCCCTGGAGTTTGGTAAAAGTTGTCCGACCATCGCCTTCTCGCCTTCTCGCTTTCCGTGCGATAAGGGTAAGGTGACGAATTGACCGGCGTTCGTCAAGAAAAAAATCCCGAATCGGGTCGGAATTTCTCAAGTTATCGGGCGCGATAGACGATACGGCCACGGGTTAGGTCATACGGAGAAATTTCAACTTTCACGCGATCGCCCGGAATAATCCGGATGAAATTCTTCCGCATTCGCCCCGCCACGTGCGCAATCACCTCGCCGCCAATGTCGAGCAAAACCCGGAATTGCGTGTTCGCAAGCGCTTCCGTGACCTTGCCTTCGACTTCAAGTGCTTCCTCTTTAGCCATAAACTCGTTTCGCCTCCGGATGAGTGGAAATAGACTGCGTGCTAGTTTGATTAGTCAGATTATAGACAAATTGTTGCGTAACTCAACGGTGTCCTAAAAACTGAAGCGGAGCGTTCCCACATAGGGGGGAGTCGGCCCCCAACCCAATTAGTTAGGC
>JANLRE010000841.1:0-1413 GCA_031368205.1 Fimbriiglobus sp.
AGTCCGACGAACAACACGACCCCGAGGTACTTGCCCAGTAAGATCGCCCAACGCGGCGTCGGCTTGGCGAGCAACACCGTGGCGGATTGAGGTTCCAGAAACGTCGGCAAAAACCCGGCTGTCCAAAGTAGCGCGAGCAGCACCCCGGCGGTGTCCGCGACCAGCCCAACGAGTATGAGTTCGAGTTGACGCACGTAGTCTTCGCGGTTGCGGCCCACCGGCACGGTCATCATCCCGAAGCCGAGTGTCATCTCGCCGCTAATCACCCGCACGCCGTCGTTTTCGAGCTTCTTCATGCCCAGCTTGTCGGCTTCGCTTTTCGGCAACACGCCGGGATGGTCCCACTCGTAAGCACGCGGCGGCGTGTCGTCGTGAACACTAACACTGAGGCAAAACAGCGTACTAATCGCCGTCGCGCCGAGCATCACCCAGAACAATTTCGTCGCAATCGACTGACGAATCGTGTCACGGATCATCCACCGGGTTGTGCGGATCGCGTCAGGCAGGTTCATGCCGTCGCCCCTTTCTGATACAGCCCACGAAGAGCCTGTTCCAACGATCGCCGAGCCGGGCCGGGTGGCCCGATCAGTTCGTTCAAGTTCCCACGATACGCCAAACTCCCCGCCACAATGACCGCGAGTTCATCGCACAGTTCTTCAACTTCGGATAGCACATGCGAGACCAACAGCACGGTCTTTTTCGCCGTGCGGAATTCTTGGATGACATCGCGCAACAATTGTCGCCCCATCAGGTCCAAGCCTTCGGTTGGTTCGTCGAGAATTAACAAATCCGGGTCGTTCATCAACGCTTGCGCCAATCCCAGGCGCTGAACCATGCCTTTGCTGAATCGGTTAATCGGCTCCTGACCGCGATCGGACAACCCGACCCGGTCGAGCAACTTCGTTGCCCGGTCCCGCAGTTCACCCGTAGGAACACCCGACAGCCCGCCGTAGAAATGCAGCACTTCGACCGCCGACAAGTAGCGCGGAAAGGCGTGGTTTTCGTGCATATAACCCACCCGCGCCAACGTGTGCCGCTTCGAGATCGGCTCCCCAAGCCGGGCAATCGTCCCCGCCGACGGACTAGAAAGTGAGAGCAACAGCTTCACCAGCGTCGTCTTCCCGGCCCGGTTCGGCCCCAACAGCCCGAACACGCACCCGGTCGGAATCGTGAGGCTAATCCCCCGCACCGCCGGAACGCCGTTCCGCCCGAAATAGCCAGTTTTGTACGTCTTTTCGACGTTCTCAAACGCAACAGCCGTACTCATCCCATGCCCCCCACGAATCCCCGCTCCCGTGCTACCCGGAGTTAACACATTCCGCCCGCGCCACAACTTTAGTACACAATTTGGGCGACGGAAGTGGGGGCTGGCAAATTATTCTGGCGATTGAATTCTCTGGGCTTTCGGCCCTG
>JANLRE010000858.1:0-3502 GCA_031368205.1 Fimbriiglobus sp.
CTGACCGTTGGGTTTGCGAACCGCGTTTTGCTGAACCCGCCCGAAGGCGTGACCGTGGCCGTGCCCGATCCGACGACCATCGTTGTGAGCGGAGCCGACAAGCAAAAGGTCGGCCAGTTCGCTGCCGAAATTCGCGCCAGCAAGCCACCGGAGCCGTACAAGGGCAAAGGCGTTCGCTACGAAAACGAAGTCGTTCGCCGCAAAGAAGGCAAGTCCTTCTCGACGAAGTAATGAACCTGTTGATTGGTCGTTGGCCCACGACGAATGGGCCTCGATCGGTCTGGCGTCTTAACTGACCACATACTGACCTCTGACCACTGAAAAAGTTATGGACGCACAAAAACTCAAATCCCGACGCGCCGAACGGCGGAAATTCCGTGTCCGCAAGTCGATTCACGGCACGGCGGCTCAACCGCGGCTGTCGGTGTATCGCAGCAACCTGCACATCTACGCCCAGTTGATCGACGACGAAGCGCAGGTCACTCTCGCTGCCGCGTCGAGCAACGACAAAGATTCGGCAGTCGAGTACGGCGGCAACGTCAAGGCGTCCAAAGTCGTCGGCCAAAAGCTGGCGGAAAAAGCCAAGGCTGTGGGCATCACCAAAGCCGCTTACGACCGGGGTGACTATCGTTACCACGGTCGCGTGAAGGCACTGGCACGGGCTGCCACCGAAGCGGGTTTGGTTTGCACGGGGCTGGAAGATGTCGTGAAGGCAAAGGCCGTGTCCAATGACACGAAAGCCACGAAGAAGGCCGCCAAAGCCAACAAAGCGAAGTCGTAACGAACACTCACCGACTGCAAGCGAGATTCTCGCTCGGAGTCGTCCTTCTGATTTACGCGATCGTAACCCGTGGCCACTGGCCCGGATGGGAGTTTCAGCATGGCACGAGAACGGGGCGGCCGCGACGATCGGGATTCCCGCGATCAAGGCATGGTCGATTACGTGGTCCGAATCAGCCGCAGCGCCTGTGTCGTCAAGGGCGGACGACGGTTCAGCTTCAACGCACTTGTCGTGGTCGGCGACAAACAAGGCCGCGTTTCCTTCGGGTACGGTAAGGCCAACGAAGTGCCTCCGGCTGTGGAAAAAGCGATCAAAGAAGGCGAAGCCCAAACGCGCCGCTCGAAGAAACTGCAATTGCGTGGCGACACGATTCCGCACCGCGTGATCGGCAAGTTCGGTGCCAGCATCGTGATTCTGGTTCCCGCCGGTCCCGGTACCGGGGTCAAAGCGGGGCCTGGGGTACGTGAAGTACTTCAAGCCGCCGGTATTCAAAACATTCTGAGCAAAACTCACGGTAGCACTAACCCAATCAACCTCGTCAAAGCAACAATCGAAGGACTGCAAAAACTGCGGACCCGCGAAGAAGTCGCTCGGCTACGGGGGGTAGCACTCTAATGGACTTGACAACCGTTTCTGAAGGGATCGCCAAACACAAGCTGAAAAAGCGTGTCGGGCGTGGTATCGGCTCCGGTCACGGCAAAACCTCGAGCCGTGGGCACAAGGGTCAGTACGCTAGCGCCGGTGCAGGGCTGCCTAGCAGCACCTTCGGTGGTGGCCAAACGCCGATTCACCGTCGCTTTCCTAAGCGTGGTTTCTCGAACGCCACGTTTGCTAAAGACTACGCGATTGTGAACGTTGCCGCTCTCGAAATCTTTGACGCCGGCGCGACGGTTGACATGGCGAGCCTGAAGGAAAAGCGGCTCGTCGTCGGCACGTTCGACGGCGTTCGGATTCTGGGTGAAGGAGAATTGACGAAGAAACTTCTCGTCAGTGCCGATCACTTCACCGCGACGGCCAAGACGAAGATCGAAGCCAAGGGCGGCACGACGACGTTGATTCCGAAGGCGAAGAAGCCAGTCAAGAACAAGATGGGGTCCAAAAAGAAGGCCCGCGACGCCGCCTTTGCCGAAGCAAAAGCCAAGAAGTAATCAGCAAGAAGTGAACAGTGGTGAGTGGTTAGTGAGCAGTGGTTTAGTGGTCTTGACTCTTCACTAACCACTGCTCACTATTCACTCACCACTTTTTTCCGTTTGGGGCACCGATGTTTTCTCAGATCCTGACGATATTCAAGATCCCCGAACTGCGGCGGAAGATCTTCATCACGCTCCTGTTTCTCATGGTCTATCGCATCGGCTATTACGTGCCGTTGCCGATGATCGACCAGGAGAAATTGGCGTCGAAGATGAGCGCCCAGGGGT
Source organism: Fimbriiglobus sp. (assembly GCA_031368205.1). Classification (GTDB taxonomy): domain Bacteria; phylum Planctomycetota; class Planctomycetia; order Gemmatales; family Gemmataceae; genus Fimbriiglobus. Next base: position 2,200 of record JANLRE010000858.1, read on the forward strand.
CCGGTGCCTTGGGTCAAGTGCTCGGGTTCGTGTCGCTGTTCTCCGGTGGCGACCTGAGCCAAGGGTGTATTTTCGCCCTCGGAATCATGCCGTACATCTCGGCGTCGATCATCATTCAACTGCTCTCATCGGGCGTTTTGCCGTCGTTGGAACGACTCCGCAAGGAGGGCGAATCCGGGCGGAAAAAGATCAACGAACTCACGCGGTACCTCACGGTTCCGATTTGTGCCATTCAATCCATGATGTTTGTGAAGACTCTCATGGCCGGCGACGACGCATCCGGGGGGCTGGGTGGGTCCGCCGTTTCGGGGTACGCGGATGATTACAGCAACGCCCTGTTCTTCGGCTTCGCTGCTGTGGCCATCATGACCTCGGGTTGTTTGTTCCTGATGTGGATCGGCGAGCAAATTGACGAATATGGTATCGGCAACGGCATCTCGCTCATCATCATGGCCGGGATCGTGGCCCGGATTCCGCAAGCGACCGGCAGCCTGTTGTTCATCCCCGGCACCGCGACGTTGAACCCCTCGCTCTTCACCTTGGGTGGGGAATCGGGTGACATTAGCCTCGAACGCTTCCTGGTGTTGATCTTCTTGTTCATCGGCGTGGTCGTGGCGGTCATCGCAATTACGAAAGCGGTTCGTCGCATTCCGACCCAATCCGCCCGGCACATTCGCGGTCGCCGAACCTTCGGTGGCGGTACGAAGCAGTTCCTGCCAATGAAAGTGAACGCCTCGGGCGTGATGCCGGTGATCTTCGCCAGCACTTTGCTGATTCTGCCTGGGTTCTTCTTCAACATCATCCACAGCTTGAACCCCGACGCGGCCTGGGCCGGAAACTTGGCGAGCCTGTTCATGGGTAGCCGAGGCTGGCTTTACAACGTGTTGTACATCGTGTTGATTTACCTGTTTTGTTACTTCTGGGTGGCGATCACGTTCAACCCGAAAGAAGTCTCGGAGAACCTGAAGGACCACGGCAGTTTCATCCCCGGTTATCGCCCCGGTAAAAGCACTGCCGATTACCTCGAACGGGTGCTGATGCGAATCACCTACGTCGGTGCCGCATTCTTGGCGATCATCGCCATCATCCCGACGATGATCTCCACGGAACTTGGCGTGTCGTACCAAATCGCCGCGTTCTACGGTGGCACGGGTTTGCTCATCGTCGTCAGCGTCGCCCTCGACCTCGTGCAAAAAATCAACAGCCACCTTGTGATGCGAAACTACCCCGGCCTGACGGACGAGTAAGCGAACAGTTAGTGACGCAATCAATCGGCGGGTTCGGTGCAACAGAACGTTGCACC
>JANLRE010000885.1:0-6608 GCA_031368205.1 Fimbriiglobus sp.
GCAGGCGGCTTGCCAAGTTTGGCCTCCGCAACGACTTCGTCACCTAAAGCCGCGACCTTCGCCCGAACCGTTGCCACCATCTTCTCGGTAGCCGTCGGGGGCGGAGGAGCCATGAACGTCGCATACTCGACCTCTTTTCCCTTACCATGCGCAAACAGTTTCCCGTCGGCGACCAGTTTCTTGATGGCGGCAACCACAACTTTCGATGCGGGAGTGCCATCCAGGCCAGTCATCAAATCGGCAAGCTTCTTCTTATCTGTTGGCTCGAACAGCTTCAAAATTTGCTCGTCGAGCGGCGGCTTGTGCCAATACTTTGGCAGACCGTCCGGTTTGGACGCGGGGTGGACGGATACGCCGGGAAGTTCCAACTCGGCTTGAATCTCAGCGTCGGACGGCGGCGCTGGTTTTGGGACTTTCTTCGTGCCTTTGGGGTAGAACTTGGCGACCTGTTTCAAGATGTCCTTGAACGCCAACGGCGTTGCCGCGTCGTGCAGAACTTTTCGCACCTGTTCGGCTAGCGTCAGGGTGACTGCTGGGGTCTCTGTTGGGGCTGGGGTGTCTGTTGTCGTTTCAGTCGCGCTCATCGTATGATTCTCCAAGATTGTTTCGTCAGTTTATGTAATGGGTCCAGTTTGTCTATCTTGATGGCAATGTCAATAACTGGCAGGTCACGTCATCCCCATTAACTGTGGGGACAAGCAGTCGTAGTTTTCGCCAAAATGCAGCAGGACAGCAAATTTTTGATACGATCATGCCTAGACTCTCAATGCGGATGTCGTCATACAATTCAGATTCAACTTCCGTTAAGTCGAACACTCTAAGAGGTCTCGCCGATGCGATTTCTATTGTCAGATAGGCGGGTGACAATAGCGATGCTTGTCGCTGCGGTTCTCGTGGCAAGTAGCATTGGGTGGCGGATTCAACGGACTTCGGCCCCGGAGGTGCCGCGTCCACAGCTTGGAGCGACGGCGGAACGGGAAGTTCAGATGGATCTTTTCGGGGCGGCCCGGTCGGTTGAAGGCAACCCGAAATCGGCGGCGAATTGGGGCGAGTACGGGATCACACTTCGTGCCTATCGTCAGCATCCGGAGGCCGATGAGTGTCTACGGGTTGCCGCCGACCTTGATCCGCTCGATTTTCGATGGCCTTACTTACTCGGTGTCCATACGGCGGAGACCGACCCTAATGCGGCGATTGTTTGGTTTGAACGAGCCACCAAGTGCAAGACGACCGAGGACAATCGGGATCGGGTGCGGACCCGGTTGGCCGAGGCACTTCTGGCGGTTGGTCGCATAGATGACGCGCGTGTGGCGATCGGACGGGAGTCGTCGTCATCCCCGCGAAACCGCTTGGTCGCGGCCCGGATCGCCATAGCGGCTGGCGACCACCGGCAGGCTGCCGAATACCTCAGTGAGATCGACGATCAACCGCTGGCGGCTCGACAAGTGTTGTTGATGCGGGCCGAGATTTGCCGCCATTTGGGACGACAATCCTACGCGGAGTTGTTGGCAAAGCGGGCTGCGGAAACTCCCGTGGGAGCATGGCCGGACCCACTTTTGGACTCGATTCCTGCACGTGACTACAGCCGTGGCGGTCGGTTGGACGAATCGGCACGGCTACTCAGGGCTGGGCGGCCCGCAGACGCCGAGAGCCTGCTTCGCCCACTGACTTTTGACAAAACAGACCCTCGACCGTTCATAGGACTCGCCGAGGCGCGCGCGGCGATGGGCGATCGGAAGGGGGCACTCGACCAACTCGCCATCGCAATCCAAGCCGATCCTAAAAACTTAACGGCCAACTATCAATTCGGGCTGATTCACTTCCAGATCGGCGAGCAGTTGTGGGCGGAAAAGCGGACCGACGCCGCCAAGAAGGAGTTCCAGGAGTCGGTGAGTTGGTTGGACAAAGCGGTCGAGGTCAACCCGGATTTTGGCAAGGGGATTCTGCTGAAAGGGGCCGCACTGCATCGGTTTCTCGGGCGCCAAGACGAGGGCCTGAACTTGCTGCGGCGGTTCGTGCAACTTCGCCCAGAAGCCAGTGAAGGGCACTTGTTGCTAGGGCAGGCACTTGCCGACAGCGGTCAAAAGGTTGCGGCGTTAGCGTCACTCAGTCGCGCCGCCGAACTCGCATTTCCCGGTGACCACCGAGCAGTCCAAGCGATAGCAAAACTCAACCCCGACATTGGGAACCGTCGCAAGTGAATTTCGCAGCGAATTTACACTTTTTTAGACGTTCCACTTGTCTTGTTACCGGCGATTGTTTAACCTCACTTTAGGGTACACTTTACCCTCACGTCGTTTCTCTCCTCATGTGGGGCATTTATGAAAAGGTTTCGGACAGGTTTTACGCTCATCGAGCTACTGGTCGTGATTGCGATTATCGCGATCCTGATTGGTCTGCTGCTGCCAGCAGTGCAAAAAGTCCGCGAGGCCGCCTCTCGCGCGAAGTGCCAAAACAATTTGAAGCAAATGGGGATCGCAATTCACGGCTACCATGACGTGGCTGGGTTCCTACCCTCGGCCGCCTGCAACGACGGCAAGCCGCTCTCGTCCGGTCCTTGGCCGAACCAGGGCGAGGGTACGGGATGGTTGGTTTACATCCTGCCGTACATCGAGCAAGGCGCGATTTTCAACCGGCTGACCTTTACTGGTGACTCGGGTTGGACGAACGATGAAAATCAAGCAAACAGCTCGGCGAAGAACAACGTGCTGTTGGCAGGCGGTAGCGTCATTCCAATCTATCGCTGCCCGTCCGACCCAAAACCAGCACTCGTGGGTAACGGGAACAACGTAGGGGGCGGCAACGTTCAAGTTACGCGAAGTAGCTACGTCTCTCTCGCCGGCGCAGTGAACCGAGTCGATGCCGCAGGCGTGTTCCGTGAAACCCGCAACACGGACGCCTCCAGTTGGTCCAATGACTTTGGTGTCACCGCTTGGGGTGGCATTCTTGTGCCGGGATTTAGTCGCGTCACGCTTCTCGGAATTTCGGACGGCTCCAGCAACACCGCGATGGTTTCCGAAGACGCCGACTACCTCTTTTTCCAGGACACTCCCACGTCAGCTCCCCGACGATCAGGTCAAAACGAACTGGCGGTGACTGTGAACGGGATGTTCCGTGGCAACACCGGCGGTGACAAGGACGCATCGGGCAACTTGCGCGAAATGCAAAACTGGTCGGATGCCCGTGGCCAACATTACACTACGATTCGTTACCGCGTTAACCAAAAGACCGGCTGGAAACCCGGTACTGCTAATGGCGTGACTTCACCACGGTGGCAGAGTGAAGGTGCTAACACACCTCTCGTTTCCGCTCACACCGGCGGGGTCAACGTGTTGAACGGCGACGGTTCGGTCCGATACCTCCGTGATTCGATCGACCTCCTCACGCTCGCACGCTACGCGACTCGTGACGATGGCGGCGTGTTCTCTCTCGACAACTAACACTGACGAAATCGAGTTAACCTATCGTGATGGGCCGACCGAACGGTCGGCCCATCTTTACTTCTCCACTTGTTTCACACCCCCAATGTGCCATGAACCGTTCTATCGGATTTTTAACACTAGTACTTGTACTGGTCGTTGGCTGTACTAGTGGGGATAAACCGCCCGCCTATGCAAATGTCAGCGGCACGGTGAACTACAACGGCAAGCCCATCGAAAAGGGCACGATCACATTCGCAACTGACGGCCGTCCGCCATCGACGACGGACATTATCGACGGCAAGTTCACCGGGCAGGCGATGGTCGGCTCGAACAAAATCGTGATTTCGGCCATGCGAAAAATGACCGGAACCAAAAAGCTTCGCCCGCAAGCCGAGGCTCAAGTCCGAGGGTATTCGGAGAAGATGAAGGGACAAGTCGGTGGGTTCCCGATCGATTACGATCCGGACGCTGAAGATTACATCCCACCGGAGTGGGGTCAAGCGAGTACCCAAATCCGCGTCATTGAAGCTGGCGGGGCCACTAACCTTGCGTTTGAAATCAAGGGTAAGTGACAGTACCGCCGTGTAAAAAAACAGGACGGCGGACCACAAGTTGGTTCGCCGTTATTTGTTACCTCTCTACGTTCGTCCAATCGGTTTCTTTCAATGCCTGCACTTTCACGCCAAACTCGATGGCTTGTGCCGATTCTCGGTGGGCTAATCTTCACGTTGTGGGGTTGCTCGAACCCCACTCAACCCACGCCGACAACCGCCGTTGTAGAACCATCAACGCCGAGTGGCGGTCCCGGTTGGTTTGAAGATGTGACCGATGCGGTGGGTCTGAATTTCACGCACGATTGCGGTCCAACCGGCACGTATTTCATGCCGCAATCCATGTACGGGGGGGGCGCTTTTTTCGATGCGAATGGCGACGGTCTCCTGGATGTTCTCTTGCTCCAAGGCGCTGGCCCGAACACGGGGGTCGGCAACAAACTATTTTTACAGACTGCGGATGGAAAGTTCCGGGACGCCTCGGTCGGCAGCGGCCTCGATTTTGACGGCTACAACATCGGTGTTGCGATCGGTGACATTGACAACGACGGCAAGCCGGATGTGATTATTACCCAATACACGGGCGCCCGATTACTGCGAAACGAGGGTGGCGGGAAGTTTCGGGACATTACGACTGAGGCTGGTGTTGTCAACCCGCAATGGGGGGCTTCCGCCGTCTTCGCTGACTACGATCGGGACGGCCGACTCGATCTACTCATTGTCAATTATCTCGACTACGACCGTTCCTGGCCCTGCAATTCCCCCAACGGTAGCCGCGACTTTTGTGGTCCTCGGACCTTCCCCGGAACCATCCCTCGACTGTTCCGGAACTTAGGGCCGGGCGACGGTAAGCCAGTGCGTTTCGAGGACGTGACTGTCAAAGCGGGGCTTGCCACCAAGACGGCACCAGGGTTAGGGGTGTACGCTGCGGACCTGACCGGCGATGGTTGGCCCGATTTCTTTATCACTAACGACGGGGCACCCAACCACCTTTGGGTGAACCAACGCGATGGCACGTTCAAAAACGAGGCGATGTCCCGAGGTATCGCTTTGACTGACAACGGGCTGCCATTTGCGAACATGGGGATCGCCGTGGCGGACTACGACGGGGACGGGCTGACCGACATCTTCGTGACTCACCTTGGCAACGAGACGCACACGCTCTGGCATCAAGGGCCGGTGGGGCTTTTCCGCGACCACACCCAGAAATCTCAGGTCGTTCGGACAAAGTGGCGGGGGACCGGTTTCGGGGCGGTGGCTGCGGATTTCGATCGAGACGGCTGGCCCGATATCGCCTACGTCAACGGCAGAGTCTATCGAGGCACGACGCTTCCTGGGACCGAACAAGTACCAGAGTTTTGGCGTCCCTATGCCGAGCGCAACCAACTCCTCCGGAACACGGGGAACGGTCAATTTGAAGATGTCTCGGACGCGCACCCCGGCTTGTGTGGTAAGCCGAACGTCGCGCGAGGGCTTGCCCTCGGCGACTACGACAACGACGGGCGCCCCGATTTATTGGTCATGTCGATCGGCGATAAGGCTCGTTTGCTCCGGAACGTCGCCCCCTTGTCGCCATTGGGTGGCCATTGGCTTGGCGTCCGGACCATCGACCCACAACGCGGCAACCGGGATCTGCTCGGAACCACGGTCCGCGTGACGGCTGGTAGCCGCACCTGGATGCAGGTTGTTCAGTCGTCTCAAAGCTATCTCTGTAGCAGTGATCCGCGACCGTTGTATGGTCTTGGTTCAGCGACGACTTACGACAAAATTGAAGTCACGTGGCCAGACGGCAAAAACGAGCGATTCCCAGGCGGCGCAGTTGACCGTTGGGTGGAGTTGAAACCTGGGCAAGGGGTGCCAGGATGAGACGGACTGTCCTTCGATTGGTATTGGTGCTGATTCCCATCGCCGTGTTGGGCGTGTCGTGCTACTATCTGTGGTTCTTGCGCGGACCCCAGGGTCCAACGCCGCCGCCGGTGCCCGCTGAATGGACCGATCCTCCCATACTCGAGATCGTCGAGAAAAAACGACAAGCCGTACTCGCCAACCCGAAACAAGCTCGTGCCTGGGGCGAACTGGGGATGGCGTTTGACGCGCATGAAAGCTTTGAAGAGTCCGCCGTGTGTTACCGGCAGGCGATGACCCTCAATCCCGCCGACGCCCATTGGCCGTTTCTACTGGCGGAACAATTGAACTATCGAAACATGCAAGCGACGAACAAGGAGGAGGCGCTGCGCTTATACCGTCTCGCATCGGAATGCCCTCCACCTAGCCCGAATCACCGTTCGACGCCAGTCCTGTCTCTCGCCGACCTGTTGACCGAACTCGGTCGAGGCGAAGAGGCAGCGCCTCTGTACCAACGGGTGTATGACACCGATCCAAACGACGCTTGGGCAGCCTATCGAGTGGGCATGGCACTCGCACTTCAAGGTGAAACACAGCGCGCCTCGAAAATCCTTTTGGGGTTAGCTCGGAGTCCGTTCGCTCGGAAGAAATCGGCGATCGCAATGGCTGAACTTACCCGTCGCTCCGGGAATGCAAAAGAGGCCGACGGCTACGATTACGCTTCCAATCTTTTATCTCCCGATCACTCCTGGGCGAACCCCTTTGCTGTGGAAGTGGCCGAACTTCGCCG
>JANLRE010000892.1:0-11292 GCA_031368205.1 Fimbriiglobus sp.
AAGAAATCCGCGCGGACCAGCGCGCACGGGGTCACGTCCCTCGGACGGAGGAAGAGGTCGAGGGGGAACGACGGGAGTTGCGGTCGGGGTGGGCGAAACGCCAGGAGGCCATTGAACGGCTTCAAGAAGAGTCTCGCCGCCTGCGAGACCAAGCCGAGAGCGGAAAGGAATCGCCATGATCGTCTGCTTGGACGCCAACATCGTCATCTATCTCGTCGAACGGAATCCAATTTGGGAGCCGAAGGTCGTTGCCCGGTTGAAGGCGTTCGCCGCATCGGGTGACACGTTGGCGGTCTGTGATTTGGCCCGTGCGGAGTGTTTGATCGGACCGTTGAAGAGTGGAAACACCGGGGTCGTGGCCGAGTACCAGAAGTTCTTCGCCAGTCCGAGCGTTCGGATGCTTCCTTTAACGGTTGGCGTATGCGAGCGGGCCGCCGAAGTACGGATTGCGTCCGCTCTGAACTTTGAACTTCCCGACTGTCTGCATCTGGCCGCTGCGATCGAACACGGCTGCGGACGGTTCCTAACGAATGATGCTCAACTAGCCCGCTGCACGGCAATTCCGGTCGAAGTGTTGACATAAGAATAAGGAGACCACGCCATGAGCCTGACCGAAACCGTGATCGAGGGGACGATTCAACCCGACGGGACGTTGGTGCTGGACGACAAGCCGAACTTACGTCCGGGCCGGGTGAAGGTCGTGTTGCGGCAAGAGGCGGAAACCAAACCGCTCACAGAGGATTGGTGGCAGTACCTACAACGGGTCCGGGCAGAGCGCGAAGCTGCCGGATATCCTTTCATGAATGAGCAGGAGATGAACGCCCATTTGGAATGGCTGCACGCACCGGATCAGATCGACCAAATGCTGCGTGAAACCGATGAAGAACGCCAACGGCGGGAGACATCGTGATGCCGATTTACTGCGACAGTATGATCTTGAACTACCTGCTCGATACCGTAGACCGTTTAACCTCCGGGCTGTGGCACGCCTGTCTGCGATGCGTTTGGCAGGTGACATCGGCGCGTTCAGCGACTTGAGCCGACTCGAATGTCGAATCAAGCCGATCCAATTTGGCGACCCGACGACGCTGGCAAATTTGGATGCGTTTTTCGCGCGACCCGACGCGAGACGGGTTCCCATCACCACGGCCGTATTCGATCGGGCTACCGTGGTCCGGGCTACGTTTGGCTTCAAACTCGGCGATTCACTCCACCTAGCCGCCGCCGTGGAAGCGGGTTGCGATACCTTTCTGACCAACGACATCCGCTTGGCCACGTTCACCGACATCAACATCGAAGTGCTTCCCTGAGCGAAACCTTGTGTGTCGGTTCGTATCGCCGCTCATTTCGGCTGCCGGGAACGCCAGAATTCGAGATCAGGGTCGGTGGCGATCACTGCAACTCGTGTTGACTTCAGTTCGCGGACTTTCTCCAGCGATGCGGACGCTTTCGTGAGGTAGTCCGCACGAAGCGACTTCAACGGCATCGTGAGATCGACATCGGCTTTCGGCGTACCATCGGTGTTGAGGTTACCCATCATCTCAGCACAGAGTGAATAAGTACACGCGGCATTAAACCAGAACGCCCCTGCTGTTGGCTGGCGGTCTGGTTTTGCAATTTGATCCAGTTCCCTCTCGATCAACACGGTTGCCTCGGCGGCCAAGCCGGATCTCGCCAAGGCGACCATCAATGTTTGTGTGTTCCCTGGGCTGGGGTCAGCCGCGAAAAGACGACGACGGATGGACACGCAATCGGTAAACGCCGCAAGGGCTTTCGTGCGGTTTTGCTGTTTCAATTCTGCGGCACCCAGAGCGTAGAGGAAGAGCGCCGCGTCGCGTTCGAGGGACAACTTGCTACTCTCGTCGGCCCGGGCGATTGCGGGTCGGAGAATGTCATACGCCCATTCCCAAATCACTTTTGCGTCTAACGTCCGGTTCGCAACGAACGTCGTGTAACCTTGCCGATAGAGCAGCTTGGCGAACACCGGCCGTTCGAGTGAAAACAGATCGAAGCCGTTGAATTCCCGGACAATCGCGGGGTTGTGTTTCACCGCTTCCCGCAAATGGTTGACGGCGATCGCGGCTTGTGCGGGTACGAGTTTCACGTCTACAACCGTACTGTTCGGCCTCTTCTCCGTCACCACGCCTTCTTCCACGGCCAGCACAGCCTGAGCGCACCGCAACTGCGCGGCGATGGCGCGGAATTGGGCCAAACCGTCGCCGTCATACGTGGCACGGGGGTCGCTCTGAACGATTTGCAACGCCTTCTCGGCCAACGCGGAACCCGTCGAAAAGTGTTCGCGGGTGGCGGCTCGTTTCTTGCCGTCACGAATCGAGAAGATACCCAACTCAAAGTGTGCCTGAGCCAGGGGTCGCATTGCCTCGGCTGGAAAAAGGTAATCCGGGGAACCCTTTACCGAACGCGGTTGATCGACGACGGTTTGGCAAATTTGCAACGACTGTTCGAGGTCGGCGTTCCCCTCGGCACTTTTACCGAGGGCGAGACGGACCCGACCGCGATCGGAATACATGACCGCCAAGTTCCCTCGTGTCAAATCGCCGGCATCGGGCTTCGTCGCGATGGGTTCGTAGAGTTGGAACGCCTGATCGAGGTACGCCTCCGCTTTCGCCAACCGCTCCGGGCGGGTGCCTTCCAACACCGAATCGAGACTCGTGTTTTGCTCGGCCATGTCGAGTAAATACAGCACGCGACCGCGTTCCAGGCCCGCAGCACCTTCGGGGGTGGCGCGTTCGACTTGTTGCATGCCGTCGCGCAGGATTGCCATCAACTCGGTTTGTTGACGTGCCAGTCCGAAGCGTTTCAACTCGGGAATGATGCTCTGGCGTAACCGCTTCATCGTCTGGTACCACGCATCGCCGGTCTTTTGCGACGCGGTTAGTTCCTGCACGATGCGACCGTTCGCAGTCACCAAGTCGTCACGCTGCTTGCTGATCTCCTGGTTTTGATTGGAAATCTCGCGGTTCTTGCCGGACAGTTGCACGTTGAAGACGACCAACGACACGACGAAGCCGATGCCCAAAATTAGGGCCGCCGCCGTGGCAGCGGCTTGGCCTTTCTTGCGGCGACACCAGCGCACCAATTTTTCGACCGAACCGACGGGGCGGGCGATGATGGACCGGCCCTGGAGGAAGCGTTCCAAATCGTCGGCGAGTGCGGCAGCGGATTCGTACCGTTTGGCCGGGTCTTTCTGGAGGCACTTAATCGTGATCGTTTGCAAATCCTTCGGTAAATTCGGCTGAAGCAGACTCGGCGAGACGGGATCGGAATCGCGGACCTGCGACAAGATCGAAGCCACGCTCGGCCCGGAAAACGGTGGCCGACCCGTCAGCATCGCGTACAGCGTGCCACCCAATGAGTATACGTCCGCCAAGTGATCGGCCGATTTCGTCTTGCCCTCGGCCTGCTCGGGAGCCATGTAGTTCGGGGTGCCCATGATGACCCCGGTTCGCGTGCCGGCGGAACCGCCTTCGGTGTCATCGAGTTGGCGGGCCAAGCCGAAGTCGGTCACCTTCGGAATCCCCTCTTTGCTCACGAGGATGTTGGCGGGCTTCAAATCGCGGTGGACCACGCTTTTGCTGTGCGCATAGTGCATCGCCCGCGCGACGATCTCCATCAATTTAGCCGCGGGCGTCGGCTCCATCGGCTTGTGATCGAGCTGGTCTTCCAGCGAACCGCCGTCCACGTACTCCATGCTGAAGAACGGCAGGTTGTCGTGCTCACCGATGTCGTAAATCTGCACGATGTTCGGGTGGTCCAACCTTGCCACCGCTTGCGCTTCCCCGCGAAACCGGGCCAGGGTGTCCGGGCGTGCTCGCGCGCCGGCCAGGATCATCTTCAAGGCCACGATGCGGTTCAGTTTTTTCTGCTTCGCCTTGTACACAACACCCATGCCGCCGTGGCCGAGTTCGCTGATGAGTTCGTAGTCGTCCAGCCGGTCGAACGTGTTCGCCGAAGGCTTGGTCCGGCGCGGCGCTTGTTGGGGATTGTCGCTGAACGAGCGAGTTGCGGCCGCATCGGGATTGTCCACGTAAGACTGGGTCAGTTGCGCTTCGATGTTCGCGGGCGCGGTCGTGGCATTGGGGTCGATGGGTCGAGCGACGTGATCGACCGTCACAACGGGGATGGCGCGAATCGCAGGCAGGTGGTCGTGGGTGACGGACGACTCGACGGAGATGTCTTTCGTATCCCGATCGTCCCGAACCCGGCTGCGTTGCACCGCGCGCACGACGGGCGTCACAACGTCTAATTGTTCCATGAGAGCCACACAGGTCGCGCATACCGTGATGTGTTCTTCGATTTCGCTGGCTCGGTTACCCGACAAATGCCCGTCAAGGAATTCCTTCAAGGTGTGTGCGGTCGGGTGTAATTGATTGGCGGATTCACCCGACATAATCGGCACTCTCTTGTTAAACGTGAGCGACAAAGGAACCAAACACGGCACGTCACCATCGGACGAGTTATCCAGCAGACTAAATAAATTGCCTAAAGTATCCAACTTCAGCCGCTACACCGAACTCTGGTGCCATTGCATCGCGTTTGCGGGCGAAATTCTTTCAGCTTGGACGAGAATTTCTGAAATATGGTGAATATGCTGGTCTTGCTGACAGAAACCGGCTGTTCAACACGATTCCATTGTTGGATCGTTAGGCGAGGTCCGCATCCAGCCGGATCAACCCGTGTGACTCCACCCGGAGCCGATTCAGAATGCGTGACCGAGCACTGAACACCACGACTTACAAAAACCCGCTAAATGTCTGGCTGCCATAAAAATTTGCTAGACCCCCCTTACAAAGCCGATTCGCCACGGACGGCACAGGCACTCTCGATCGCACGCCCGAGTGTTCACCCACAAGGATGCGTTAGTGATGTCATCCGACAATAGCTTGCTTGAAGCGGACACCAACAAAACGCTCGACTTTCTCTCCGCAGGCGGGGTCGAGGACGGCAACCGCGAGATCGTCAACATCGACGCGCTGTTGAGTCCTTTCGGCGATCCCACCTTGAATTCCAACTCCCTCTCGCGATTCGAACTCGGCGACGAGATCGGACGCGGCGGCATGGGCGAAGTCCATTCCTGTAGCGACATCCATCTCGATCGCGAAGTGGTCGCAAAGGTTCTTCACCGCAAGTATCTCGACCGGCCCGCAGTCTTGGCGCGTTTCCTCGAAGAAATTCGCATCACCGGGCGTCTGGAGCACTCCGGCGTCGTGCCGTTGTACGAGGCGGGCATTCTGCCCGACGGACGGCCGTACTTCGTCATGCAGCGAATTTGGGGGCTGACGTTGCGGGCGGTCCTCGACGAACGGCCGAACCCGAACGAGGGGCGGACCCGACTGCTCCATGTCTTCGAGCAAATCTGTCACACGATGGACTACGCCCATGTGCAACGGATCATCCACCGCGACCTGAACCCCTCGAACGTGATGATCGGCATGTTCGGTCAGGTGAAGGTGATGGATTGGGGCCTAGCGAAGGTGCTCGACGAGGGGAACCGAATGTTGTGGGACGTGAACCCGGACGAACCGCCGGCGAATTTGAGCACCCAGGGCGAGTTCGAGCTTCATACGCAGGTCGGCAGCGTGATGGGCACACCCGCGTACATGCCGCCGGAGCAAGCGGCGGGCAATATCGACTTGATCGACGAGCGCAGCGATGTCTTCGGCCTGGGGGCGATCTTGTGCGAAATCCTCACGGGCCATCCGCCGTACATCGACTCGAAACGCGAAGGTCTGCTCCAACTCGCCATCCAGGCCGATCTGACCGAGGCCTATGCGCGCCTCGACGCATCGCGGGCGGACAGGGAACTCGTCGCCATTGCGAAGGCCTGCCTCGCGCTCGATCCGGCCGACCGCCCGCGCGATGCGGGTGTCGTCGTCGACCGGCTCGACAACTACTTCGACATGATCTTACGGCAGGCCGAGTGGGATCTCGTGCGGTTCTTCGATTTGAGCCTCGACCTCTTTTGCATCGCCGGGTTCGACGGGCGGTTCCAGCGCATTAACGAGAATTTCTCCCGCGTGCTCGGCTTCTCGACCGTCGAGTTGTTGGCCAATCCGTTCATCAACTACGTCCACCCGGACGACCGCGACCACACCGTCGCCGTGATGGATCGTCTGTCGCAGGGTTTGCCGGTCGTTCGATTTCGCAATCGCTACCGCGATGTCCACGGCCTCTATCGCTGGTTCGAGTGGACCGCGAAATCGATCCCGAAGGACCACGTCATCTTCGCCGTGGCCCGCGAAGTGACCGAACTCTGATGCCATTGCATCGCGTTTGCGGGCGAAATTCTTTCCGTCTCGACACGAATTTCTGAAATATGGTGAATATTCCGCTCCTGCTGACAGAAATTGGCTGTTCAGCACCATTTCGTTGTCGGACCATCAGGCGAGGTCCGCATCCAGCCGGACCAAACCGCGTGACTCCACCCGGAGCCGATTCAGAATGCGTGACCGAGCGATGAACACTGCGTTGGCAGTCATCCCGAGACAGGCTGCCACCTCGGTCGGTGACATTTCGCGCATGGTGTACAGCTCAAAAGCTCGCCACGTCATCGGTGCGAACTCCGACCGAATGCGTTCCAACAAGGAATCAATCACGTGTCGATCGTGTTCGACATCCCAACGGCGGGCGGTGCTGCTGTCGTCGTGTTCGAGTTCCTTCAGCAACTGGCCCATCGGGTCGCTGGCCACGGGGACACGACCTTGGGCGCGCCAAAACGCCCGCACCTTGATCGCCATGATGGCCCGCAACCACGACCGGAACGAACCCGGTATCCCGGCGTGGCGAAACTCGCCGACTTTAGCGATGACCACCAGCAGTGTCTCTTGGACAACGTCTTCGACGTCCGAGTCTTGCGGGACCAGGGGCCGAACCCAGTTCACCAATAGCGGTCGGTACATGGCCGAAAGTCGGGACCAGTCTTCGGACTGACCCTTGGACGTGAGACGTTCAATGAGGCTAAGCGGCGTGTCTTCCATTGGACGGAAACCTGTGACGAACAGAATGAACAGTGAAGTGAAGACTAGAAACTACCACAAGTAACGGTTGAGAATCAAACAGAATTTATTTCGCCCACGATAGATCCCAGAGAAATGACATGCGCCCTCAGAATTGGTCTTCCCGTGTTTTCACCGCGTTTTCCCGCCGATCCAACCAACGGCCAGTCTCCGTGAGCAAGCTCCTGGAACTGAAACTTCAGCTTCAAGCGCTCGAAGACCGCACCACCCCGGCGGTCTTCACGGTGACGAACACCAACGACAGCTTAGCTGGGTCATTGCGGCAAGCGATCCTGGACGCGAACGCCACCGGCGTGGCGGACACGATCAACTTCAACATCGGCGGCGGCGGGGTCCACACGATTACACCGGCCAGCGTGCTGCCATTTTTTTCTGGCCCCGTAACCATCGACGGCTACTCCCAACCTGGGGCGAGTGCGAACAACCAGACCGTCGGCGACAACGCGGTTCTACAGATCGAACTCGACGGCTCCCTCGTCGCGGCGTCGAACTACGGGCTGAATTTTAGCATGGGGGCCGTCGGGTCGTCGGTTCGCGGGCTGGCGGTCAACCGGTTCCAGGAAGCCCAGATCGCCGCCTTCGGGAACAACGTCACCATCGCCGGAAACTTCATCGGAACCAATGTCGCGGGCACGGCCGTCCTCGGTGGCAGCCGCGGGATCCTTGTGAACACCGGCACCGGGACGATCATCGGCGGCCCGAACCCCGCTGACCGGAACGTCGTGTCGATAGGGGGCGCGGGATTAAAAGACGGGATCATTTTGAACTTCGATACCGGCACAACCGTTCGGAACAACTACATCGGTACGAACGCAGCCGGCACGTCGGCCCTCGGCAACCACGACGGGGTGAGCCAGGGCTTTTCCAACTCGGCGGTCATCCGCGACAACGTGATCGCCGGCAGTACCAATGCGGGGATTTACGTCGATAACACTTCCACCTCGACGGCACTCGGCAACCTGATCGGGACGGACGCCACCGGCACTTCGGCGATGGCGAATAACTACGGCGTGTTTGTGGTCACCGGGTCCACGGCCGCCGTCGGCGACGGTACGGCGGCCGGGCGGAACACCGTCTCGGGAAACACCCTCGATGGGGTTTACACAACCAGCACCACGACCAGCATCCGCGGCAACTACATCGGCACGAAAGCGGACGGCCTCTCAGCCCTCGGGAACGGGCGGTTCGGCGTCAACCTCTCCTCCACCGGTTCCACTCTGGGTGGACTGACCGGAACGGCTGGGAATCCGGCCCCTGGCAGCGGCGACGGGAACGTGATCAGCGGAAACATCGTCGATGGGGTGTTCGGCGGATCGAATAATAAGATCCTCGGTAACATCATCGGGCTGGACAAGAACGGCGGCGCGGTCGTCGCGAACGGGCGGTACGGCATTCTGGTAACCGGGCCGAACGACCTCATCGGCGGCATCGATGTCCGCGCGCGGAACGTCATCTCCGGCAACCAAGTAGGCATTTACTTGGCGAACGCCGCTTCAACCAACACGATCCAGAACAACTACGTCGGTACCGATGTCACCGGCACGCTGGACAAGGGTAACTCTGGCGACGGTATCTTGACGGCAGTCGGCGCGAACGCGAACCTGATCGTCGGCAACCTCGTCTCCGGCAACGACGCGACGGGCATTCTGGTCGAATCCGATTCCAACAAGGTCCAGGGGAACCGCGTCGGCACGAAGGCGGACGGCAACTCCGCGCTCGCCAACTCGGTCCACGGCGTCTGGGTGTACGGCGGGTCGTCGAACGTCATCGGCGTGGACGGCGACGGGGTCGGGGACGCGACCGAGGGCAACCAGATCTCCGGCAACAGCGGTGCCGGCGTCTACTTCCAGGGCGATTCCAACAACAACGTGATTGCCGGGAATCTCATTGGCACGAACGCCGCCGGCACGGGGGCCATCGCTAACACCTCGTCCGGCATCGCTTTCCTCAGCGACTTCCTGGCCGACAACACCCGCATCGGCACCAACGCCGACGGCACCAGCGACGCGCTCGAACGCAACGTCATCTCGGGGAACAACGCCGGTTCGAGCTACGGGATCGTCGATTTCGGCATCGGCACCCTCATCGCGGGCAACTACGTCGGCACGACCGCCGACGGCCTCTCAGCGCTCGGCAACACGCAGGGCGGCATCTCCCTCGGCAGCAAGAACGCGACCGTCGGCGGCACGGCGACGGCCTCGCGCAACGTCATTAGCGGCAACGGCGGGTTCGGCGTTGCCATCTCGACCGCTGCGGGAAAGAACAACACGATCCTCGGCAACTACATCGGCACCGACAACACCGGCAAGGCGGCGGTTGCGAACACGGCGCAAGGTGTCTTCATCCAGGGCGGCGCGAGCAACAACACGATCGGGACCACCAACATCTTCGCGGTGCAGTCGTTCACGGTCGTCGGCGCCGGCGCCCCGGTCCTCCTGTCGTACCAAGGCATCTTCACTTCGCCGCTCCCCGCGAACCCGACGGCGGCGCAAGTGCAAGCGGCACTGAACGCCCTGTCGTCCATCGGCGGCGTCGGCGGAACGGTCTCGGTCACCCAGGTTGGGAACGTCTACACGGTCACGTTCGGCGGCACCCTGGCGTATACCACGAACCCGGCCCTGACACTCACCGTCGCCGGCGTCGCCGGGACGGTGAACGTCGTCAGCCAGGGCCGGTTCGCCGGGAACGTCGTCAGCGGGAACAACGACGGCATTTACCTTAGCGGCGTCTCAAACAACACCGTCCTCGGCAACTACATCGGCACGACGGCCGCGGGGACCGGGCCCCTCGGCAACCAGCGCGGCGTGAGCATCGTCCTCGGGTCCACGGGGAACATCATCGGCACGAGCGGCGGCGGGCGGAACATCATCTCGGGCAATACGAGTTCCGGGGTCCACTTGGAGAGCGTGGGGACGACTGGCAATACGATCCAGAACAACTGGATCGGCCTGAACGCGCTCGGGACGGCGGCCGTTGGCAACTTCGTCGGCGTGGAGGCCACCTTCGCGGCATCCGGTAACACGATCGGCGGCACCACGGCCGGGCTCGGAAATGTAATCAGCGGCAACAGCGGCGCCGGGGTCGACCTGAGCGCCCCGTCCAACCTCGTGGCCGGCAACTTGATCGGCACCAACCCAGCGGGCACCGCCGCCCTCGCCAACGCCGCCGACGGCATCCGCGTCATCGGCTTGGGTGCGGGCAACACCATCGGCGGCACCACGGCGGCCGCCCGCAACGTCATCAGCGGCAACGCCGGCCAGAGCGGCATCCAGGTCGGCGGCAGCAACGCCAAGAACACGATCATCATCGGCAACTACATCGGCACGGACATCACGGGGACGGTCGCCCTGGCGAACGCCGGCATCGGCGTGTGGATTCAGGGCGGGACGACGGGCAACACCATCGGCGGCACCACAGCCGGGGAGCTGAACATCATCAGCGGAAACACCACCGAAGGCGTGCAGATTTCCGGCACAGGCACCACCGGCAACAAACTTTTCGGCAACTACATCGGTCTGAACTCGGCGGGTACGAGCAAGATCGCCAACAACGTCGGCGTATTCCTCACCGGCAATGCGACGGGCAACTTCATCGGAACCGACGGCAACGGCGTCACCGATTCGACCGAAGGAAACGTGATCAGCGGCAACACGAACCAGGGCGTGCTGATTATCTCTGCAGACGGCAACCGCATCGCCGGGAACTACATCGGCCTTAACGGGGAGGACACTCATGCCGTGCCGAACTTCGATGGCGTCTACATCTAATCAACAAACGGCAACAGCATCGGCACGGACGGGTCGAACGACGCTTTCAACGCGAGCGAGCGGAACTACATCAGCGGCAACCTCGATCGCGGCGTCGTCCTGGACGGGGCGAACGTGGTCGCCGGGAACTGGATCGGCCTAAAATTGGACGGCACGTCGGCCGGCACCCAGCAGTTCGGCGTCCAGGTAACTGGCACGGGATCGCGGGTTGGAACCGACAGCAACGGCAAGGCCGACACCGAAGAACGAAACGTCATCTCGGGCAACTCGAACACCGGCATCAACATGAGTTCCACGTCCGCCATTATCGCGGGCAACTACATCGGCACCGATTCAACCGGCACCCTCGCCCGCCCGAACGCCAACGGCATCACGATCGGAAGCGGCGGGACGCTCAACACCATCGGCGGCACGACGGTTGGGGCACGGAACGTTATCAGCGGGAATCTGAATCAAGGGATTTGGATCAACGGTGCGACATCGACACT
>JANLRE010000923.1:0-3076 GCA_031368205.1 Fimbriiglobus sp.
GGCCAGCAGCAATTGAATGAACGCCACCGCCTCCGGCGGGAACGACGCCATCATCTCCGGGGTCAGCTTCGGCACCTCCATGCGTCACAAATTACCATGCCGGCCCGGAAAGCGCAACCCCGGGCCGTGAACTCGTACCCGGTCTGTTTGACTCCAACGACCGGCGGGACGCCGGTCCCACCAACGACGGGCCGCTACAACATCCTGAACTCCGCTCTAGCCTAGCCGGTTTACGAGGGGCGCGGCTAAATGTTAGCCGCACGTGTGGGATAGATCGCGTGGGGGCGATCAAATAACAAGTTCGGCGGCAGAGGCGTTCTCAGAATCTACCTTCCAACGAGGAGTACCGCCAATGGGCAAGTCCACCACGCGATGTTTGGCCGTCCTAGCAGCCGTCTTCCTGGCGATGGCCGCCGTGCTGCCGGTCGGGGCGGACGACCCGGCCCCCAAGGAGAAGGCGGAGCCGGCCGAGTTGGCGAAGCAGTTGGTCGGCACGTGGGTGCTGGACGGGACGCCGCCCGCGCAGGGTGCCCGTCTCAAGTTCTTCACGGGGCGGCACTGGGCCATCACCGAGGCGGACCCGAAGACTGGCAAAGTCGTCTCGCACCACGGGGGAACGTACGCACTCGACGGCGACACCTACACGGAGACCGTTGAGTACGCCAACGAGAACACCGCCAGCCTCATCGGCAAGACTTTCAAGTTCAAAGTGAAGGTGGAGGCGGGTGTGTACAAACAGGCCGTAATCGGCGACGACAACCGATTCGCGGAGGCTTGGAAACGATCCAAGTGAGGCGGAGTCCCAGGCCCAACGGCACACCGAACCGGGCGCTGCAGCCGACCGGCGGGGCGGGGCGTTTTTTCTGAGTTCGTTGGCTCTGTCGCCCCGCCGGCGGCTGAGCTTGATCGTTCGGCGGCGGAGGGCTCAGCGAATGAACATTCCGGAAATCCGCGCGTTCGCCCCCGACCCACTTCCTCCGTTCACACCCGACTGGCTTCGCGCTGGGATCGAGGACCGGCTAGCTCTGCTCACCTACCTGTTCTGCCCGGAGCAGGAGGAACCGCCCGAAGCCGTCCTCGCCCGTCTCCGGGTCGAGAAAGGTGCGGCGGGAACCCTCCGGGTGCGGTGGCGGCCACGGATGCGATACCCGATCCAAGTATATCGGTGCGGGGCCGAATTCGCCGATCAGCGAGGGATGGTGCTATCCGAGGGAGACGGGGACGAGCGAAGATGGCGGCTGGCAGAGGCCGTCGACGGCGTTGGGGTGTTCCAAGGCTACGAGCGAGATAGCATGGGCTGGCCGACCGCGATGGCGGTGGCCGCGACTGTGGCGGCGTCAAGCCGTGGGTTTGTCGTCACGACGGCGGGCGACTGGTTCGTGCCGGTCGGATGCGAACTCCACCCCTTGCTACTTAGCGGAAGTAACGCTGAACCAACTGCTGCAGATGACGGCCGCCCGCCGCGCGGGATGGCCGCACCGGAGCAGGAACGTTAGGCGGCATTAAAACGGGAGAAAAGGCATGTTTCGAGCGTCGCTTGTTATCGGGCTACTTTTGGCTGGCCTCGTCTGCGACGCACCGTCGCGCGCTGCCGACGAGGCCTGGGATCACCCATTTCGGAAAGAAATGGACAACGAAATGAAACTGTACTGCACCCTTCAAGATCCGCCCGCCGAAAACGACTACTCAAAACTGGAAAAGCAACTCGGTCGAACGCTCCCAAATGCCTACAAGAAATTCCTACTTCGCTATGGGGCAGCGCATTGCGAGGCGAAAGAGGAGTTTTGGCCGCGTCCCAAAGTGGGAGATGTCGGACCGGCGTGGCATTTCTCCTATGGTTGGACCGTTTTTGGTATTGGCAAGGATACTCCGGAAAGACTCGATATCGTGAAGGTCCGCGACCAATTCCGCAAGAACAATCCAGAGGTGGCAAAGGAATTTTTACCGATCTATCAAGGTACCCTGGATGCCGACATCGTCGGCCTGACAAAGGCGAACAAGCTCGCACGTTGGAGCCATGAAACCAACGAATTAGAAGAGTTGAAGGAAGATTTTGATACATTGCTCATCGACTCCACCAAGACAATTAAATCGAATAAGGACAAGCTGAAGAAAGCGAAGTAACCGCATCTCCAAAACGCTGCGGAGCGTCCGTCGACAGTCCGGAAGAGTTCGTTGTGAGCGGAATTAACGAAGAGGACAACCGTCGAGAGCGGCAGGAGCAGTTGGCCTCGACTTCAAAGGAATATGGGCCGGACTGGGAGGCCCACTTCGGGCCGGGTACCTTCGGCTGCCACGAGTTGCTAGATCGTATCAATCTAATCGGCGATCTCGTCGAAGAACGGATCTTGGGCCACCCGACTTGCGTGCTACAAGGCGGTGGCGGCGGGGACGAAGGTTCCTTAATAACGAGCTAGTATTCCGTCTGTCTTCGATTGACGGGTGAACGAATTCGGAAGCATTGAGATTTCAGTCGAGTTCCGTCAAGTTTTGCTTCCAACTTACCCATCAATCGAAGATTGACGGGATACTAGGTATAATCACTTAAATCAGACGACCTTTTGTTCAGGAGGTCACGGTCATGAAAACGCTCTCTGCCGCGTTTATTACTCCGGCCCGGAAGAAGGTCACTGCGGTTTTCGGTAGGACGGGCTTCCTGGCCCGTCTGCGCGGTGATTTTCTTCCGGGCCGGGGTAATAACCAACAGAATCGCCCAGCGAATGAATGAGCCTGCCTGCAACGCATTCCGATCATTACCCCGAACCCGAATTCGGATCGCGCCCATCAGGAGAATGACATGTCGATCGTCAAAAGGTGGAAATGGGCGATGGTCCTGGCCACGGTGTGCGGAATGGCCGGCCTGTTTGGCCCTGCACACGCCCAGCAGAAGAAGAAACCGTCGCAACCGCAGCCGCCGCTGACGGCGACCATCCGACCTTTCGATGACGATTACCCACCGCACAAATGGTCGTGGGACAATGTCGGTTCCGTGCGCGATCCCGTCAGCGGGGAAATGCTCTTCATCGGCGGCCGTATCGGCGGCCTCGAAAAGGGACACGTGGGCCACTGGGCCCTG
>JANLRE010000930.1:0-1932 GCA_031368205.1 Fimbriiglobus sp.
CCGAGACCGACGTGGACGTGATCGCCAACCACGTGGGCGTCGGCAAGGGCACGGTGTACCGCTACTTCCCGACGAAAGAGAAACTCTTTCTCGCCACCGTCGATCAGGGGTTGGACGAACTTTCGCACGACGTGGATAGCGTCATCGCCGATCCGACGCTCGAACCGCTTGTGAAAATGCGCCGGGTGATTCACAACTACTTCACGTTCTTCGCCCGCCGACCGGAGATGGTCGAACTGTTCATACAAGAACGTGCCACGTTCCGCGACCGGCACCACCCGCGGTACTTCGCCATGAAAACGGAGAAGGATTGCCGTGACATTCACGCCGTGTTTGTCGGTGAACTCATTGCGGGCGGGTGCCTCCGTGAGATTCCGACGGAGCGGTTCATGGGTGTGGTCGGCGACCTGTTGTACGGGACGATCATGACGAACTACTTAACCGGGCGTCAAGTCAACCCGGCGGACCAAGCCCACGACGTGCTTGACATCCTGTTTCACGGCATTCTCAGTGACCGGGAACGCAAACGACACACTCGAAAATCAGCCAAGCTACTTGAGGGGAAATGATGACAAGGCATTGTCACACGCTGTTGGTTCTGGTCGGCTTCACGACGATCATCGGTTGTGCTCCAAAAGAAGAAACGCAAGCTACGAAGTCCCAGGAACCGACTGCCGTTGTCATTACCACCGCACCGATGCAACTGCGATCCCTCCAACGATCCGTGTCCGTCGTGGGGACGTTGGCGGGGTACGAAGAGGTGGTCATTTCGCCCAAGGTGGATGGCCGTGTCATCGGGATTTTTGCGGACATCGGGGACACGGTCATACCTGGTGCCATTCTGCTGGAACTCGACCCCGCCGATTTGAAGCTCGAAGTGGAAGCGGCGCGGCGCGGGTTGGAAGCGGAACTCGCCCGACTCGGGTTAACGGCCTTTCCACAGGGTGAATTGAAGGTCGAAGACGTGCCGTTCGTGCGCAAGGCCGAGGTGGTATTTGCCAATTCGCAGATCGAATTGAACCGCGTGAAGGGGCTGGTCGCACGTGGCGCGCTATCGCAAAAGGAGTTCGACGCGGTCGATCTCGACTTCAAATCCGCCGATGCCAACAAGCGCGATGCGGTCACCCAAGCCCTTGCCACGCTCGCGGCGGCCCGGCTCCGACAAGCATCACTCGAAACCGCCGAACAACACTTGCGTGACGCGAAAGTTTACGCCCCGATGCCCGCCGGGTGGGACGCCTGGGCCGCTACCGTTGGTCCGGGGTTCGCCCCGCTGCGGTATTCCGTCTCCGCGCGGATGTTGTCCGAAGGCGAGATGATTCGCAGCAACCCGGTGACGAATGCGTTCAAGCTGGTGATTGATTTCGCGTTGAAGTTGAAGACCGCCGTGCCGGAGCAATTCATCGCCGAAGTGAAGATCGGCCAGCCCGTCGAAGTCCGCGTGGATGCGTACCCCAACCGCGTGTTCGTGGGCAAAGTCGCGCGAGTGAACCCCACGGTCGAACCCTCCACCCGGACGTTCACCGTCGAAATCGCGGTGCCCAATCTGGATAGCAAGCTCAAAGCGGGCGGCTTCGCCAAGGCGTTTTTACTGACGCGCCGGGACGACGACGTGAAGACGATCCCCGTCCAATCGCTCGTCACGTTCGCCGGGGTGAACAAGGTCTTCGTCATCAAGGACGACGTTGCTAAGGCGGTCGAAGTGCAAGTCGGCGCCCGTGACAAAGATTGGATCGAAGTGACCGGCGATCTGCCGCCGAACGCGGTCCTGGCAACGAGCGGTTTCACCCAACTGGTCGATGGCTCGACCGTGCAACAGCGGAAATAAGTGGACACGGTTCTGGCTCCCTCACGTGCGGGGAGGGCCGGGGGGGGGAGCTTGGGACCGCCAGAATCCCGCCGCTTGCGGGGGGGGGGACGACTGTGGCTCCC
>JANLRE010000974.1:0-4618 GCA_031368205.1 Fimbriiglobus sp.
ACGGTTGATTGACACGTCCGGTGACGACCTCGTGAGCCTGGACGGCAAGCACCACACTTCTGCCCGGCAAATCGCGTTTCAAATCCTGTTCACGTTGCCTGCCGCCGAGTTACGCGGCTATCGGGATCGCGTCGATGAACCGGCGCGCAAGCTGTTGGAAGCAGGCAAAGCCAACCGCGATCCGCGACCGTTGCGTTTGCTGGTGAATCGGTACTTCCCGAGTCGCCACACCGAAGAAGCGTTGTTGTCGCTGGGTGAATTGGCGTTTGAACGCGGCGAGTTTCGCACGGCGAAACAGTATTGGCTCCGCTTGTTGCCCGGCGATGAACTGAGTGTGCCCGATGCCAAGACCGACCCGGCGTTGATCCGGGCACGGGTCATCTTGGCGATGATCTTTGACAGTGACATCGACGCGGCGAAAGTGGAACTGACGGAGTTCAAGACGAAGTACCCTGGTGCCAAGGGGAAACTGGCGGGCGTCGTGGCACCCTACGAAACCACGCTGCAACGCTACCTCGACAACCCGCCGATATTCCCGACCGAAACCAGCCCGACGGAGGACTGGACTTCGTTCGGCGGGAATAGTGCGCGGAACGGTCGGGTGAACGGCCGGTTGCCGAAGTATTGGCCGAGCCGCCCGACCTGGAAGGCCGAACTCCCCGGCGACCCGGACCGCAAGGTTTTTCAGTTACCCAAGGTGCCCTCGACGCGGGCCGTCGGGTTGCACCCGGTGGTGATGGACGGCGTCGGGTATGTTGCGGATGCGTGCCGGGTGTTCGGCTTCGACATCCGAACTGGCGAACCGCGTTACGTCTACGATTTCCGGCTTGATCCGGATGCCGCAAAGCTCACTTCACTCAGCGCGTCCTTGCCGATCGCCGTGGATGCGGACTTCACGTTGACGACGGCGAACGGCAAGCTCTACGCGCGACTGGGCGCGACCGAAGTATCGCCGCCGTTGACGGACGCCGAAGGGCCGACTGCTCCGAGTAGTTACCTGGTGTGCTTCACGCGGTCGCGGCAGTTGAAGAAAGACGGCGCCTGGCTCGATGTCGTTTGGAAGCTCAAACCGCCGGTTGCGGTGGGCGTTGCGGCAGCGTGGGAAGGGGCGCCTGTGTGTGCCGAGGGTCGGATCTACGCCGCCTTCACGCGGGAATCCAAGGACGGTCCACTTCAAGCGATTGCCTGTTACACCGACACGGGAAGCGAGGAACCGGGCAAGCCACTCTGGGTCGCGGACGTGGCCGTCACGACCGCCGCGAAAATGGAGACACGCCACCGCCCGGAACTGTTGACGTTCGCGGCGGGCAAAATCGTCCTCTGTTCGCACACCGGCTTCGTGATGGCCGTCGATACCAGCACCGGCAAGCCGGCGTGGGCGTTCGCCTACCCCCGCCTCACGAAACCCGCCACGGTCGCCCGCGATATGTGCCCGCCGATCGCGGACGGCGGGCGTCTGTTTGTCGCGCCGACGGATACGGACAAAGTCTTTGCGTTGGACATCAACAGCGGTCAGCAAATCTGGACGGCCGACGGCGTTCAAATCGACCAACTGTTGGGCGTGATGCGCGGCAAGTTGATCGCCACGATTGCCGCACCGACACGTGGGATTCGCGGCTTCAACGTCGTCACGGGTTCCACGGAAGAACCGTCGGGGTGGATGGTCCACGACGACCCGAACCTGATGTCGTTCGGGCGGGGGCTGGTCTCCGAAGACGCCGTCATTTGGCCGACGAAGTCCGGGCTGTTCCTGGTGCGGACCTCGGACGGCTTACCGCTCGCGCCGCGCATCCCTGGGCCGCACGGCAACCTCGCCTTCGCGGACGGCGTCTTGCTGGTGGCGAC
This sequence comes from Fimbriiglobus sp., assembly GCA_031368205.1. Classification (GTDB taxonomy): domain Bacteria; phylum Planctomycetota; class Planctomycetia; order Gemmatales; family Gemmataceae; genus Fimbriiglobus. Next base: position 1,846 of record JANLRE010000974.1, read on the forward strand.
GCCGACGGAAGTTTGGGGCTACGTCTCCGATCGGGTCGAACTGCCGGAGCGAAAAGCCGAAGTCGTGAACCGCCCTGCCGACCCGGAAGCGGCACGGCAACTGGCGTTGGCCCTCGCGGACGCCGAGCAATGGCCCGAAGCACAAGTTGCGCTACGCAATGCCGAACCGGCCGTCGATGCCCCTCGTATTCGTGCGGAGTGGTTACACGATCGGGCCGAGCGATTACTTCAACAGGGCCAACCGGACGACGCGCGGACGCTGTTCAAACAGGCCACGGCGGAGGAGTATCCGCAATCCTGGCGGGTGCGGGCGTATGCCCGATTGGTCACGCTGGAACCGCGTGGCGGTGGGGACGTGGCTGTCAAGAAGTTCACGCAAACCTATTCGCTGCCACCAGAACTTAGCGCCGAGTGCGTCCGAAAATCGACGGGCGTGCCGATGCGATTGCGGACGATGATCCTCGATCACTTCGGCGTCCCGCTGCTGCCACCGAAACTCGAAACCACTCGCCACGAAACGTTACGACGGTTCGGGGAATTCGATCCGCAGGCGCTCTCGATACTCGGTCCAGATGCGGTGATCGCCCGGACCGTGCGATTGGCGAACGACTTCTGCGTCCCGTTGATGCCACTGCAAGGCGCCGCAGGCTTGCCAGGATTGGGGCCGGAAGCCGGTGCGAACCCGAAGTTGTTCGTCACCGATGGTGCGCAACTGTTCGCTTACCGCCCGACGGACGAAAAGCCAACTTGGGCGGTGAAGTTGCCAACCGGGTTGGTCGTCACGCACGGCGTGGTCCAAGACGGGTCGTTGATCGCCTGCGGTTCGCAAGGGGTGGTGAAAGTCGCAGTGGCGAACGGGTCACTTACGTGGGCGTTCGTCGTCCCGGATGCGGACCCGCTCCCTGGCAAATCGCCGAGTACGCCGCCCCGATTGGCTGGGGTGATCCCCAACGCGGACTTGTCAAACTTCACGTTCGCCGGGCCGTACCTGATTGCCCAACTCGGCACGCACCATTTGCTTGCCATCAACACGCTGATCGGGGAAGTCGCCTGGGTTCAAGACACCCTGGCGCGCGAACGCATCACGGCCACGCCGTTCGATAATACGCCCCGGTTCGCTGCGCCGTTTTATGCCGACGAATGGGGCGTGATGGTGCAACTGTCGAGCGGCAAGCGGTGGCTGCATCGCACGCCAAACGGCGCCTCGTTTGGCGGTGCGCCGATCACCAGCGTCTTGTGGGAAAGTCCGCCGATCCGGTTCGCCGAAACCCGACTCGCGGTGGCTGACGGTGCGGGCACCGTGCGCGGTTTGGAGATCCCCGGATCGACTCCGATTGCCATGAACAGCACGCAACTTCCCCGCACCGTTTGGAGTCTTGAAGCCATCGGCGAAACTAGCTTGACAGGACGCCCACCACAACTGACCGCCGTGCCGAACGGCCTACTCGTGGCATGGTCACGCAACCACGGCGTCGAGCTAGAACGCCTGCAAGCCAACAACGGTAACCGGCAGTGGACACGCGGCGTGCTGCTGCCAATCGGCGAGATTGATGTGACGAAATGCGACACGGACGGCCAGAACTTTTACGTCCCCGCCGAGGGCCAAGTGTTCGCCATTCGCCTGCGCGATGGTCGCAAAATGTGGAAATGTTCGTTGAACGCAAGTGCAGCAACCGACCAAGCGTGGCGCGTCCGTGCCGGTCCGAAAGCGATTACCGTTTATCCCACTCAAGCGATTCCAATCGAACCGTGGATTGATGTTGCACGCCGAGTACCTGGCTCGCTACTGGCACTTGCCGATGCCTTCACCAACTGTCGAGTGCCGATCATCTTGCTAGACCCGGACACGGGCCGCGTGCTAACTCAACTGGAATTGCCCGCGTTCGGCCCCGCCGTCGGCGCGAACTTTAACGCCGAATTCTCCGTAATTGTCACGGCGGGCCAGGCCCACTGGCTAAAATCACCGTAATACAGCATTCGCCACGTGGGCAATGGATTTGATTTTCAACCCCAACGGGGTTGTTCGATTAGCCCAGGGTGAAACCCTGGGAGCTTCCACCCGTAACCGGGAGTCGTTGCCCTCGGTGGCAGATCCCAGGGTTTCACCCTGGGCTAACAGAACAACCCCCTTGGGGTTGAAAACCGTGACCTCTGTGGTGAATCGTTCATATTCATCCGCTCGTTCCGTTGGAGTTGCCGCGTGCCGAATTCACCCGAAGACGACGTTGAACCGATCATCCTGGAAGACGACGAAATTGAAACGGCGGACCGGCTGCGGGCCAATTGCAAACGGCTGCTGGCGGAGTGCGGCAAGATCATTGTCGGGCAGGAGGCCGTGATGGAGCAACTGCTCATTGCGGTGTTGGCGAAGGGCCATTGCTTGCTCGTCGGGGTGCCCGGCTTGGCGAAAACGCTGATGATCCGCACCCTCGCCGACGGCATGGCCCTGACGTTCAACCGCGTGCAGTTCACCCCGGACTTGATGCCCACGGACATCACCGGCACGGAGTTACTGTACGACGACAAGAGCACCGGCCAGCGCAGTTTCCGCTTCGTCCACGGCCCGATCTTTTCCAACATCGTACTCGCGGACGAAATCAACCGCACCCCGCCGAAGACGCAGGCGGCCCTGCTCGAAGCGATGCAAGAACGCCAAGTCACGGTCGCCGGGACGAAGCACAAACTGCCCGACCCGTTCTTCGTCCTCGCCACGCAAAACCCGATCGAGCAAGAAGGCACGTACCCGCTGCCGGAAGCGCAGCAAGACCGCTTC
>JANLRE010000992.1:0-3325 GCA_031368205.1 Fimbriiglobus sp.
CACCGAAACCGTGATGGAAACCCGCATGGTTTGCAAGACGGTTGACCGCCAAGTCGCCGTCGCAGCACCAGCCGGTAACGGGTGCGACACTCACGGCTGTGGCGTTAGCGACCCTTGTGCAACCGCCTCAAGCAGCTACGCTTGTGCGGCAGGTATCTCTCGCCCGGCACTCGGTAGCCGCATCAAGGGCTTGTTCGCTGGGATTGGTAGCCTCGGTGGTCGCCTCAAAGGCAAGCTCTGCGGCCATCACGGCTCGAGCTGTGACACCGCTTGCGGCAGCCCCCTCATCAGCAGCGGTTGCTCCACTGCCCCTAGCTGCGGCGGTTGCAACTAAGGTAACAAACGGCTGATGCGGCTCTGGACCCCGCACACCCCACGAACCCCGGCGAAAGCCGGGGTTCTTTCGTTGACGCTACAAACCCGCCAGAAAGGTTTGCCACGCACCACCCAATCCCTGCGCACACTTGAGACTCACCCGGCGGAGCGATAAGATGCCGGTACCGAAAACTTTTTGATTCCGCCAACCTGCCAGGCATCTCCGCCGCGTGGTTGGGATTTCCCAAACCGACGCGGAGTTTCCCATGTTGTTTTCGTCTCGTCGAGACGCCGTTGAATCACCGGACGACATCTTCGCGGAAACGCGGATGTCGTTCGGGGACCACATCGAAGAATTGCGGAAGTACCTGCTCCGCGCCATTTACGGCCTACTGGTCGTGCTGGTCGGCGGCTTTGTCCTGGATACCGTCGGGGAGTACCTGGAATCCGATTACATCGGCTTGGGCCGGCCGATGTTGCAAGTTATCGTCTACCCGGCGGAATCCCAGGTGCGGGCGTTCTATGCTCGGCGCAACGAAAAGGCGTTGAAGAAGCTGACCGCGATTCAATCGGACGAGACCGAGGTGGCACGGATTCTGGAAAAGTTGAAGCGGAACGAACAGGATACCTCGTGTCTGACCAGTGAAGAACTTGCCACGATGCGGGGGGCGCCGATCGAAATGCCGGTGCTGATTCCGGTGAAGGCGTTCGAGGACGCCTTCGGGTTAAAAGCCAAGAACCCTGAGCAAACCGACATCGAAGCGAAATTGAAAGTCTACCCCGCCCACATTCACTTTGCGAACAACCGCGGCGAAACGCTCCTGGAAAACCGCAACTTCATGCGCACCCAAAGCCCGCAAGAGGCGATGGTCGTCTACTTCAAAGTGGCGATTCTTTGCTCGGCGGTGCTGGCTAGCCCGTGGATCTTTTACCAGATTTGGGCGTTCGTCGCGGCGGGGTTGTACCCCAAGGAGCGGGCGTATGTGTACAAGTTCCTCGCGCCGAGTATCGGCCTGTTCCTGACGGGCGTGTTACTCTGCCAATTCGTCGTGCTACCCGGTGCGGTGAAGGCGCTCATCGCCTTCAACAACTGGATCGAACTCGACCCGGACTTGCGGTTGAACGAGTGGCTCGGGTTCGCGCTCATGCTGCCGATCGTCTTCGGCATCTCCTTCCAAACGCCGCTGGTCATGTTCTTCATGAACCGCATCGGGCTGTTTGGTTGGGAAGATTATTGGGCCAAGTGGCGCTACGCGGTGATTATCCTCGCGTTGTTCTCCGCCATCATCACGCCCACCCCCGACGCCATTACCATGATGTACCTGTTCATCCCGATGTTCGGCTTGTACATGATCGGCGTGGCGGTGTGTCGAATCTTCCCGCCGCAATACGAGATCGACGCCGCCGCTGAACAAGCCGAACAAGTGGCAGTGTGATTGCTATGACCAACCCGCCTCCTCCTAGTGTGTTCCTCGTCGGCGCCGGTCCGGGCGATCCGGGGTTGCTGACGCTTCGCGGGGCGGAGTTGTTGGGGCAAGCGGACCTGGTTCTTTACGACCAACTGGTGGCGAAGCGGTTGCTGGATTGGGTGAAACCGGGTGCGGAGTTGGTCTGCGTCCGCGACTTGCCCGGCAACCACCCGGACAAGTACCCGCACATCTTCAACCGCATGATCGAATCGGCACAGGCTGGCAAAATCGTGGTGCGGTTGAAGGGCGGCGACCCGCTTATCTTCGGGCGCGGTGGCGAAGAAGCGGAGGCGTTGCGACAGGCCGGTGTCGCTTACGAGATTGTCCCCGGTGTCACAGCCGCGCTGGCCGCCGCCTCGTATCTGGACATTCCCTTAACCCATCGGCAACACGCCAGCGCCGTGGCGTTCGTCACCGGCCATGAACTGCCGATGAAGCCCGGCAACAAGCTCGATTGGGAAGCGTTGGCGAAGTTCCCCGGCACGCTCGCCATTTACATGGGCATCGCCCGGATGCCGCTCATCGTTGCGGAATTGTTGCGCTACGGCAAAGACCCGCTCACCCCGGCGGCAATCATCGAACGGGCCAGCACCGGCGACATGCGTACCGCGTTCGCCCCACTTTGGGATCTCGAACGCGCCCGCCGCCAAGCCGGTTTGGAAGCGCCGGGCTTAATCTTGATTGGCGATGTGGTCGAACATCGTGCCCCGGTCTCGTGGTTCGAGCAACGCCCGCTGTTCGGCCAGCGGGTCTTGGTCACGCGACCTCGGCATCAAGCCGAACCGATGATGCACAAATTGGAACTCCTCGGCGCCGTTCCGGTGCTGTTACCCACCGTCGAAATCCGCGAACCCAGTGACTTCGCCCCCGTGGATGCCGTGCTGGACGCGGTCCGAAACGGCGGTTGGGATTGGCTCGTGTTCAGCAGCGCCAACGGCGTTCACGCGCTGATCCGCCGGTTGCGAAACCTGGGCCGCGACCTGCGTGACTTTGGCCGCGTGAAGTTCGCCACCATCGGCCCGAAGACGGCGGACGCACTCCGAGAATACCACCTAAACCCGGACCTAGTCCCGACCAACACGTTCAACTCCGAAGGACTTGTAGACGCTCTTCGACCCCATGTCGTCGGGCAACGAGTGCTGTTGGCACGAGCTAACAAAGGCCGGGAATTACTACGCACCGAATTGGCTAAAATTTGCACCGTCGAGCAAGTCACGGTCTACGAACAAGTGGATGCAATCTTGCCAAATACCGATGCCTTGGCCGCACTGCGGCGAGGTGAAATCCGCTACGTGACTTTAAGTAGTTCCAACGTGGCCCGTGCCCTGGTCGTCCTGTTCGACGACACCATTCGCGGCCGGATCGAACGTGGCGAAATCCGCCTCGTGGCCATCAGCCCCGAGACGGCACGAGTGGTGCGGGAACTAGGCTACCGTGTGGCCGGTGAAGCCACGACCTACACCGCAGACGGGTTGATCGACGCCGTGATTCGATTAGCTCAAACGACGTGAACAAAACAGATTTCACCACAGAGGGCACGG
>JANLRE010000993.1:0-4735 GCA_031368205.1 Fimbriiglobus sp.
TCGGCGACAAGATGTTCCATTGCGCCAATGTGAGATCACTGCGATATGCCCGCCGCTGAAGTTTCGATGCCGACATGAGTTGCTCCTAACGTGTTGGGATACAACACTCTAGAACACGATCCTTTGCCGTATGGTCTCTGATGCGAATTCAGAAAGAGGCAGGGGAAGCCAGCACGACGAACCCCGCCACTGCGTCACCGGAGCGTTTTGCTACGGGCTTCGGTTCACTCGCAGGGTGTTGAAAAACTCGCTGCGTTTATCTGAGGGTTGAAACTCGAAGCCATTTCAGCCTTCAAGTTGCGTCTTTATCACATTGCGTGGTGCGACTCGAACGTCACGACGGCTTCGGTTCTGTGACTCTCCAGAGTTTTTCAACACCCTGCTAGCTTCAGCGACCCCTTCAGAGTCGAAAACCCGGACTGCTAACGACGTGTGCAAGTTTTCCACTCACTTTCACGACGCCTACCTTTCAGCCCCCGATCCCGCGATTTGTTTGAAATGGGTGTTGCAGTGTGAACGAGTTCAGTTAGTATTGGAGCGTTGTCCTCTCTTTCACGTCTTTTTGAGGGCCTTCGCCATGACTACTTTGGTTTTGTTTTCGCCACCGGGACGGACTCGGTACCGTCGATCCGCGTTCACGTTGATTGAACTGCTGGTCGTGATCGCCATCATTGCGATTCTGATTGGGTTACTGTTACCTGCCGTGCAGAAGGTCCGGGAAGCCGCTGCTCGCGCCAAGTGTCAGAACAACTTGAAGCAACTCACACTCGGGTTGCACAACTTCCACGACGCGAACAATACCTTCCCGAAGATTCAGGGCTTTAATCCGGGTTGGGGCCACTGGGCCTACGTGCTGCCGTACATCGAGCAAGAACCGCTCTTCCGGCAAATCAACTTCACGCAACTCGTCAGTTGCAATAGCGTGGCGCAAATCCGGCAAGCCAAAATCGCCATGTTCATCTGCCCCAGCGACCCGGACAACGGCGGCGGTGTCGTGTTCGACAACCGCACCCTTCCGACTAGTGGTTGCGCCAGCGGACCCGGCACGCCCGACGGGGCTTCGGGTCGGTTCTTGGGAACAATGACCAACTACGTTGGCAGTTACGGCGACGGGTTCAACAACATCCCCGACCCAGCAACGGACCCCTACGGCGGTGACGGCGCTCGGGTGCGCTACGGCTGCGGTGGTTGCGGCAGTAACTCGACGGCAACACCGACAACGGCTTGCCCGTCACCGGGCATCGGGTATGGCGGCGGTGCGAACCACCGGGGTATGTTTGATTACCTCGGCACTGCATCGAATGGCCTCAAGATTCTCGACGCGACCGACGGCTCTAGTAACACGATCTTCCTCGGGCACACCGCGTGGAAGGTCGCATCCAACAGCCAAATCTGGATGAGCAACACCGGCTCCGCAAACGGAACCAGCCTGCCAATCAACTGGATTCTGAAGCGCTGTCAGGGGACGCCGGGTGCCTCGGTCAATGCGTGCAACGGCACGATTTCCAGTTGGATGACGCGGGGATTCGCCAGCAACCACACGGGCGGCGTCACGGCGAGCATGGTCGATGGCTCCGTGCGGTTCATTCAAGATTCCATCAGTCCGCAATCACTCAATGCTCTCGGGAGCCGGGCCGGCGGCGAGGTGAACAGTGACTAATCTGCGCGTTCGCCTCGCGGTCGGGGTTGTCGGTCTTGCAGCGCTCGGGCTGCTCAGCGGCTGTGGTGGTGATGGCAAGGTGCAACGGGCCAGGGTCAGTGGCACCATCACCTACAAAGGCAAGCCGTTGGTGGGGGCGAACATCAGCTTCCTTCCCGAAACCAACGGTTGGCCGGCCGGGGTCGGCAAGACCGACGCGAACGGGAAGTTCGTCCTCGGGAGTTACGACCCGGACGACGGCGCCCCGGTCGGGCGGTGCAAAGTTGCGGTCAGCCTGCGTGGCCCGCCCAAGAAGCTACCCAAAGGCATGGGCGAAGCGTTCGGGGATCAGCTCTCCGATTCCGGCGACCCGCTGATTCCCATCAAATACTTCAGCCCCGAAAGCTCCGGCTTCCGCGAGGAAGTCGTCGCCGGCAAAAACAACGTGTTCACCTTCGAGCTGAAGGATTGATCGGCAATTCTTGAAGTCCTTGTTCCCTGTGGTGGTTAACCACACCCTCACTTGGAACAAGGACGCTTCCGCATGTCAATTCTCGAGCGCAGCGTAAGCGATTGCATTTTCAAATTGACGCATCGGCAATGTCCTGGTATTCGACGTTCACGCCGGAGATCGAGTAAATGTCTCGGATTGCGTGAACGAGGTATTGCGATGCGTTGGGCAGTGGCACTCTTGGGATTCGCCCTGCTAGGTGGACTGTCCCTTGCGCAAACTCCCATTCCTCAAACTCCGGTTGTGCGTGACGCAGTCCCGACATTGCCCCAATTGACCGCATTTCCGGATGCCGCCCCTGCGACCATGCTGGGTGCGAACGTTCTCCCGATCAACCTAGCCACCGCGATGCAATTGGCCGGCGCCAACCCGATTGATGTCCAGATTGCGATGCGACAAGTCGAACTCTCGGCCAAACAGTACGACCGTGCGAAACTGCTCTGGCTGCCGAACATCATGGTCGGCACGGACTACTTTCGACACGACGGCCTGCAACAAAACTTCGCCGGTGACATCCTCAAGTCTAACCGTGGCTCGTTCATGACCGGGTTCGGGCCGAACATCGTTTTTTCGGTCAGCGATGCGATTTATGCGCCACTCGCGGCCAAGCAAGATCTTCGGGCACGGCAGGCGAGTCAACGGGCCGTCACGAATGACATCGCGTTGTCAGTTGCCGAAACTTACTTCACGTTACAGCAAGCGCGGGGTGAACTGACGGGTGCGTTGGTGGCAACGCAGAAAGCGGAGGAGGTCAGCCGACGGGCGGAACGCCTCGCGGAAGGCCTCGCGCCGCCACTGGAAGCCACGCGGGCGCGGGTTGAACTCGCCCGCCGCAAACAAGTGGAGGCCACGGCGCGGGAACGGTGGCGGACCAGTAGTGCGGAATTGTCGCGGGTGCTTCGGCTTGATGCCACGGCGATTCTCGAACCACTTGAACCGCCGTTTTTGCCAATCACCGTCATTCAAGACGCCACGACCCTTGATACGTTGATCCCGATTGCGCTGACAACACGCCCCGAACTGGCCGGCCAACAAGCCATCATTCAAGCGGCACTCACGCGGCTGAAACAGGAAAAAATGCGGCCACTCATCCCCAGTCTGGCCCTACGTAGCACCGCCACAAATCCGAGCGGATCGCTTGGTCTCGGTACATACGGCGGAGGTTCGGGCAGCACGCTCGGCAGTTTCAGTGGTCGGTTCGATGTGGATGTCCAAGTCATGTGGGAGTTTCAAAACCTCGGCTTCGGCAACAAAATCCGTGCCGGTGAACGCAAGATCGAATACGAGATTGCGATACTCGAAATGTTCCGCGTCCAGGACCGTGTTGCTGCGGAAGTGGCCACGGCATTGGCACAAGTGAAAGGTGCCAATGAGCGGTTGGCATTGGCGGAGCCTGCATTGAAAGATGCGGTCGAACTCACGCAAAAAAGCTTGGAGGGGTTGAGTCAAACCCGCCGAATCGGTGAGGTAATCACACTGGTCGTGCGCCCCCAAGAAGTTGTCGCCGCCGTGCAATCACTGGGTCAGGCGAACGCGGATTTTCACACCGCCGTTGCGGACTATAACCGCGCCCAATTCCGGCTGTATCGCGCCTTGGGTCATCCCACGCAAGCACTTGTCGGTGCGGCAACGTCCATTCGGTGAGTTGAGCAGTAACCCTGTCAGTGCGAAGTGGTTCGTCAAGTCTGGTCTTTTTTAGCGACAGGGTATTGCCATTCTGCTGTTGACTTCATAGCAACGGGACGTGTAAAAATGAAATAGGGACTTGATGTTCGTCAGTCATCACAATTCACGAGGAGGAACCAGCCATGTGGGATCCACCCCCCAGCCACCCGCTCCGGCGGATGTTCGCCGGGATCACGGAACATGCCTTCATGAACACCCTCGGTGTTGCGGACCCGCCGTTGATTGATTACCTCGCTCTTCTCCTCTCCCGCTTCGTTCATACCGATTCAATTTATCGACTGCGTGGCTCCGACGGGCACCGTCTCGCCGAACTGACCGACATGGCAATCGAAGCCGAAAAGTTGCCGCCTGAAGGCCGCACCCGCCGGGAATACCACCGCCACATCGGCGACTTCGCGCTGTTTTGGTCCGGACTGTATCCCGAAGTTGTGAACCGGATGCAAGCCAAGCCGTGCAAGGATCACGTCGTGAACTTCACGACCCTGGGTAAGCGGTCGTACTCCATCGCCAGCCGGTTTTCCGCCGGCGAATTTGCGGACGAAGCCGCCGTCTTTCGCCGCCTCAGTGAGCAGTTTGAATTGTGTGCGTTCGGCTTACACGAAGTGCGAAAAGAGTTTGAAGAGTTAACCCACCAGCCACTACCACCGGGGTCATCGCTGATCGGGTAAACGCCGAACGGCGGGGACAAGCCCCGCCGTTCGTTCATCTTGTGGCAGTCACTTTAGAATTCGATGAAGACTCACTCCTTCGGCGTCACGAAGTCGGCGATCCAGAGTTGCGTGGGGCTGCGGCCGTCGCGGCTGGTGGTCCACATGATCTTGGTGTAGTCGGGGCTGAAGACGGGTAGCACGTCTTGGCCGGGTGCAAACGTCAGCCGCGTGGTTTTGCCGGTTTCGGTG
>JANLRE010001013.1:0-1064 GCA_031368205.1 Fimbriiglobus sp.
AAATTTGTGCTTGTAAAACGATGTCGGCCTACCGCGACGGGGTCGGCCGACTTCGTTTCGTACCTGCGATTCAGGAGCTTCCCGGTGAATATCCGCATTGTTTATGACGTTTTGAAAGACTCTGTGAGTGTGTTTCGGCAATCGAAGGGGCCACTACTCGGGGCAGCGTTGGCGTTTTATACCACGCTCTCGTTGTCTCCGTTATTGTTGGTCATCGTGGCGATTGCCGGCGCTGTTTACGGCGAACAGGCGGCTCGGGGACAAATCTTTTCCCAGATTCGTGAGCTTGTTGGTGATGACGGGGCCAAAACAATAGAAGCGATGTTGGCCGCAACACAGTCGCAAAGCCACGGATGGCTCGCAACACTGGTTAGCGTTGTCACCGTTGTCATTGCAGCTACGGGCGTGTTTGCCAACCTTCAGGAAGCCTTAGATGCAATTTGGGGTCTGCGACCGGAACAGATTCGCGGTGGAATCCTTCTCGCCATTCGAGATCGGGCGGTAGCATTCTCAGTCGTGTGCGGAATGGCGATTCTTTTAATCGCATCCCTGATCGCCACGACGTTGTTATCTGGCTTCAGTGCCTCACTGGATGATTGGGTTCCCGGCGCGGCGGTGTGGTTGCGCGTCGGCAACATTGCCATTTCGTTCCTGGTGATCGCCACGTTTTTTGCCATTCTGTTCAAAGTCCTGCCGCATACAGTTGTGCCGTGGGCCGGTGTTGGGATCGGCGCGGGGATCACAGCGCTGCTATTCACTATCGGGAAAGAACTCATCGGCATTTATCTCGGCAAGGCGGCTGTCGGGTCCGCCTATGGAGCCGCAGGCTCGTTCGTCGCTCTGCTCATGTGGATCTACTATTCCACGCAAATCTTCCTCCTCGGTGCTGCGATTACCCGCGTCGTTGCCCAACGATCTGGATCAGAAAAAGTGTAATTTGAGCCGCAAAACACTCCATGAGAAGGCTCAGAGACCATACGGCAAAGGATCGTGTTCTAGAGTGTTGTATCCCAACACGTTAGGAGCAACTCATGTCGGCATCGAAACTTCAGCGGCGGGCATAT
>JANLRE010001033.1:0-2728 GCA_031368205.1 Fimbriiglobus sp.
GAAGCGGTACGTGAGCTTCGTGTGGTCCATCCCCATCTGGTTCAGGATGGTCGCTTGCAGGTCGTGGACGTGGACCTCGTTCTCGACGACATTGTAGCCGATCTCGTCGGATTTGCCGAAGAGGGTGCCGGGCTTGAAGCCGCCGCCGGCGAGCCACATGGTGTAGGCGTCGATGTGGTGGTCGCGGCCCATCGCCTCGCGGGGTTCGCCCATTGGCGTGCGGCCGAATTCGCCGCCCCACACGACGAGCGTATCGTCGAGTAAGCCGAGACGCTTCAAATCTTTGATGAGCGCCGCCGAGCCTTGGTCCACTTCCTTGCAGATTTTGTCGAGCGGTTTGCCGAGGTCCAGCACGCCGCCGTGGTGGTCCCAATCGGTGTGGTACAACTGCACGATCCGCACGCCGCGTTGCACCAGCCGACGCGCCAATAAGCAGTTTGCCGCATACGACGGCTTGCCGACTTCCGCGCCGTACAACGCCAGCGCCTCCTTGCTTTCCTTCGCAATGTCCATCAACTCCGGCGCGGTGGTCTGCATCCGGTAGGCCATCTCGTAGGCGGCGATTCGGGTTTCAATCTCCGGGTCGCCGACGCTTTGAAATCGCAGCGTGTTCAAGTCTTTGACCGCCTCGACGAACTCGCCTTGCTGCTTCGGGTCCACGCCGTCGGGGGACTTCAAATCCAGAATCGGGTTCACGCCTTTGAGGAACGGCACGCCCTGGTACGAACTCGGCAGAAACCCACTGGACCACAACGTGGCCCCAGCGCGTGGCCCACGGGGACCGGATTGCAGTACCACGAACCCCGGCAGGGAACTGGCCTCCGAGCCGATGCCATACGTCACCCACGACCCCATGCTCGGGCGGCCAAATTGCGGCGAGCCAGTGTTGACAAAACACTTCGCGGGGCCGTGGTTGAACACGTCCGTCTTCATGCCCCGCAGCCAGCAAACGTCGTCGGCGATGTCGCGGTGAAACGGGAGCAAGTCACTGATCGGCATCCCACACTGGCCCGCCGGCTTAAACTTCCGCACGCAGCCCAGGACTTTCGGATCGCCCTTCAAAAACGCAAACCGTTTCCCCTCGATGAAGGACTTCGGCACGGTTTTGCCGCTGAGCTTGTTCAACTCCGGCTTCGGCTCGAACAGTTCCAACTGACTCGGCCCACCGGCCATGAACAGGAAGATGACGGACTTCGCCTTCGCCGGAAAGTGCGGCTTCATCGCGGACCCCTTCGCATCCGCCGCCCGCAACTCCGCGTTCAACAAGGACGCGAGCGCCATCGACCCCACGCCCACCCCGCAATCGCGGAAGAAGTGGCGCCGAGTTTGAGCCGAAGTAGTATCAGTTGGTGTCATGTGTAACCGGGTTAATTGGCTTTGATGCGAGCAATGGCATCGACGATTGTTTCACTTGTGTGATCCGCGTGACCGACATCCAACATCTGCGAGAGCATGGCGCGCTGAGAATATCCTCGACCGTTCATGTAAACTTTAACGTCAACCCAAACGTCACCGTAGCTCATGATATACTGACGGAAATCGTGTTCAGGGTCGTCTGACAAGCTGAGCGGGTCATCTTCAAAGTCCGGGTGGTTGATACAGTACTCAACGAGTTGAATACTGTCTTTATTCGGTGACGCTAAAAACAGTTGAATTGTGTAATACCGATGTTCTTTGCCATCAATGGCGATCACTTTGTAAGTTGGATCACCATTACCTTGGGTTGAAAATTTAGCATAAAGCTTTCCATTCACATTTTTCAGGAATGAGTCTTTGTAACTTAGTGTCTCTTGCGGCATGGTTATGTAACTCCAATTTTGGGCAAACCCCAGTTGTGATTGCTGGCAAGTATCATCTGATCACCGACGACCCGTCCAAGTTCGGTGAACTTCCTGGAATTGATTGGCAAGGCTTCATGATTGTTCGGTTCCAGGATCAAAACTGTGATCCGATTTGTCAACTCGTTCAGGCGTTTTCGGGGATCACGGTCTGTCAGGATTATACCTAATTCTGTTTCGTAGCGGTCGCAAATCAACGAAATTAGCTTTGCATGAGTTGCGATACGCTCGATACCGAACAAGTCGGCAATTTGAACAAGAATGCCGACCCCGAGCACGGTAAGTCCACCCCAAAATGCCCAACCAGTATTCTGAAGTAGAGTCTGGTCCTGTTTCTGAACGATCAGTCCCGCACCACCGAGGGCCGTCAGAGCAATTGACAGAATTCGTAATGTAATGTGTGTCCGAACCTGCCAGCGTTTGCGAGCTGCTTGGCCACGAATTATTTGTGTACAAACGTGACGAATCTTATCACATAATTTCCATTCGTGAGAACCTTGGGGCCACTCAGGAATTGCGGGTGGTGGGCCGATTGAGGGCGACATTCAGTTTTACTCCCGCGTTATGAATTCATCCAGGTTCATCAGCACCCGTGCCGTCTGGGTCCAGGCCGACTTCGGGGCGGTTTTTGTTTGCGCATCGAGGTATTTTAGCACCCGTTCTTTTTCGCTGTCCGTTGGCTTACGGGCGAAACAGAGGCGGAACGCGAGGTCGATTCGTTCGGCGTCGGTTTCGAGGTCTTCGTCTTCGATGCGTTTGCCGAGGGCGGCGGCGAATTCTTGGAAGGCGGGGTCGTTGGCGAGGTGGAGTGCTTGCAACGGGGTGTTGCTCCGGTTGCGGCGGGTGCAGGACGTTTGGGCGTCGGCGGCGTCGAACGTCGTGAGCAAGTG
>JANLRE010001058.1:0-5215 GCA_031368205.1 Fimbriiglobus sp.
GCTTTAGTCTTCCTCACTACGCCAAAAACCCCGCTCTCATGTATATCGCGCACTGGCGTGTTGTTGCTCGAAGAAGATGGGCAGGTGGCGGTCGATTTGCAGGAACCCGGCGGGGGTGAGTTCGACGCCGGTAGGGGTGACGGTCAGCCAGCCGTCGCTCTGGAGCTTGGCGTAGCCGTCGCGGAACTCGGTGTGGATGTCCACGCCGAACTTCTGCTGGAAGTATGTCCGGTCCAGGTGGCCGGTTTTAAGTTGCAGGATCATCTCGCGGACGAGCCGTTGGTGGTCGGTCACCCGCAACGCCCGGCCGAGGGGCAGTTGGCCTTTGTCGAGGAGGTCGATGTACTGTTCCCACGTGTCCACATTCTGAATGTGAACGCCGTTGATGTGGCCGAACGACGCCACGCCGGTGCCGAACATGTCCGCCCCGCTCCAAAGGGCGTCGCGGTAAACGAACTGGGTTTTCGCCTTGCTTTTCACGACGGTGTACGCGCTCGAAATCTCGTACCCGGCGGTCACGAACTCGGCGAAGGCGTACTCCACCCACGCCCGCTTCGTCGGCCAATCGGCGATGGCCATTGCCGGTTCGTCGTTGCCGATGACCTTGAGTTCCTTCGAGAACACCGTGTTGTACGGCAACTCCATCTGGTAAACCGTCACGCTATCGGGGTCGAGGAGAATCGTTTTCCGCACGCAGTCTTTCCAGTTGTCCCAGTCTTCGCCGACCATGCCCGCGATCAGGTCGATGTTGATTTGCTCGAACCCGAGGTCGCGTGCCCATCCGTAGGCACGGTGAATTTCGTCTTCGAGGTGGGCGCGACCGTTGTACTTCAGAATCTCCGGCTTGAAGTTCTCCACGCCGAGGCTGAGGCGGGTCACGCCGAGTTCCTTCAGCGTCTGGAGTTTGTGTTGTTGCAGCGTGCCGGGTTCGCACTCAAACGCGACTTCACGCGCACCGTCCCACGGTAGGATGGCTTGCAACTTCTCCATCAACCCGCGGAGTTGAGTCGCGCTCAAATACGACGGCGTGCCGCCACCGAAATACACGTAGTCGAGCTTCCGCCCGCCGACGCACGCGGTCCGGGCCAGCAGTTCGACTTCCTTGGTAATCGCGTTGATATACGTGGACACATCGGAAGCGTTCTTGTCCGTGTAGACCCGGAAGTAGCAGAACTTGCACCGCTTGCGACAGAACGGGATGTGCAGATACAGCCCGAGTGGCGTGCCCGGTTTCGGCGGGGTGTTTAACGCCGTGACTGCGTCCGGGACGAAGTCCTTCTTCCAGAACGAGAACGGCGGGTAGTTCGCAATGAAGTAGTTCCCCAGCCCAGTCTTTTCTTGGTCAACGGCAACCATCACACACCTTCGGGACTAGGAGCACGTCGGGCAAACAGGGGTTTGGCGTCAGTTCTAACTCAATTAAGTCATACCGAACGTGGCACGAACTCTTTCAACGGGCCGGTAGCCCATTCTCGGCACGTCCGCAATCTGATGACCCGCATCAACAGCGTTTCCGCATTTTAGCAACTTGTCGGCGGGGCGGTACGATGTCGTTTGTGTTGTGCCCAATAGTGATCTAGGCTTCGGCAACTTCAACTCGACCCGGTACGAAAGTTGCGATCGATTCCCACTCCGGACACTCAAGTCGGATTCCGTCGGCATTTGATTGATGTGATTGTTATAACTTGTGGCGCGGACTGGGAGATTGAAACGAGTGAGGACGAAGACAGCCCCGATGCCCTTGAACGAAGCGGAACAGACTGAAGCGGCACGAATGGACGCGCTGTTGCGATATTCCATTCTCGACACGGCGGCGGAACCGGAGTACGACGACCTCACGCGGTTGGCGGCGTTTATTTTTGGTACCCCGATCGCGCTGGTCAGCTTGATTGATACCAATCGGCAATGGTTCAAATCGAAGGTCGGCATTTCGGTGAGTGAAACCCCACGGGAGTTGGCGTTTTGCGCTCATGCGATTCGTCAAAACGATGTCTTCATTGTGCCTAACGCGGCTCTTGATGCGCGGTTCAAGGATAATCCCTTGGTCACGGGCAACCCGGACATTCGATTTTACGCCGGCTTCCCACTGACCACGCCGGACGGCCACAACCTTGGCACACTGTGCGTGATTGACACCGTTCCGCGCGTTCTGACCGAGCTGCAGCAGGACGCACTCCGCGTGTTAGCCCGACAGGTCGTCACGCAACTTCTCCTTCGGCAGCAACTCAAAGCCTTGGAAACGGCGTTAGCCGCGAAACAACAGGTCGAGGCAGACTTGCGTAGCAGTCAGGAGCGGTTCCGCGCCTTCATGGACCACAGCCCGGCGTTGGCCTACATGAAAGACGAGGACGGGCGGTTCGTCTTCGTCAACAAGCCGATCTGCGAACGGTTCGCGATTCCCGAGGACGGGTGGATTGGCAAGACGGACATCGACTTGTGGGGGGCCGAGATTGCCCGACCACTTCTGGCGTTTGATCGGCAGGTTCTCGCCACCGGGCAAATGACGAAACAGTTGGAAACCGTCCCGACGCCGGACGGGTTGTCGTCCCACTGGCAGTCGTTCAAGTTCCCGTTCACGGAAACCTCGGGGCGGCGGTTCTTGGCGGGCATGTCCGTGGACGTGACGGCGGAAACGAAGGCCGAAGTCGCCCTGCGGGCCAGTGAAGCGAAGTTCCGCAACACGGTGGACCACCTAGCTGAAGGCGTCTTCGTGGTGGACGTTGCCACACGCCGGTTCGTCGAAGCGAACCATTCGGTGCTGACCATGCTCGGCTACACGGCGGACGAGTTCGTCGCCCTGACGCCGTTCGACATCGTTGCGAACGAGAGCCGTGAGGTTTATTTAACCACCGTCCAAAGCATTGATGATCGGCTCGCCCGAGATAGCCGTTGCGATCTGGGTCGGCGGCAACTCCGCCGCAAAGACGGCTCCGTCATCACCGCGGACCTGTGCGTCTCGGCCGTCCCGAACGGCGGCGCCGGGTTGCACGCCGTCATCGTGCGGGATGTCACCAAAGACTTACAGAACGAACAGCTTTTGTTCGACTACCAGTCGAACTTGGAGGCGGCAAACACCAAGCTCCGGTTGCTCGCAGTCACGGACGGATTGACCGGCATCTACAACCGGGCCGCGTTCAACGAAAAACTCGCCGATGGTTACGACCGTGCGACTCGGTATTCCCACCTGCTGTCCGTGATTATGTTAGACGTCGATCACTTCAAGTTGTTCAACGACACGTTCGGCCACCCGGCCGGGGACGACGTGCTGCAAACGGTTGCCAAATCGCTATCCGCGACGGTCCGCAGTACCGACGTTGTGGCTCGATACGGCGGGGAAGAGTTCGCCATCATTCTGCCGGACACGGATTTCGCGGGCGCGATGGTGTTGGCCGAACGCTGCCGTCGTGCGGTAGCGACTGCGATGTGGGACAAGCGGTCGGTGACCGTGAGTGTCGGCGTCAGTACCCTCACCCCGGAGACGGCGAACGCCTCCGCGCTACTTCAGGAAGCCGACCAAGCACTCTACCGTTCCAAACAGACCGGCCGAAACCGCGTCAACCACGGCAGCGGTTCGATTTCGATGCTGGCAACCTGCCGTTCGTAGGTCGCGGACGGGTTCACCCCGTTCGCTGGAAATGTCGAATTCATCACAGCCACATTGGTTCACCACGTCAGTACTTTTCGTAACTCGCTGCAAAAGTTTCAACCCGCTGGATTTGCTTGGCGTTCGACCCCGACAGGGTCGTTCTGTTAGCCCAGGCCAACGCCTGGGGACTGGCTTCCTAGCCCGAGGATCCTTGTGACAGCGGAACAGTTCCTACTGGTCGCCGAAGTCCTCCCGGAACCGCTGCTGTTGCTCCGGTGCGACGGCCAGGTTCTCGCCGGGAATCGTGCCTACACCGAACTGTTTGGTTTGTCTTCCGGGCGACACATCCGGGGTCGGGGTTGGCTCGACGCACTTCACCCCGATGATCGGGGGCGCGCGAAGGAACGCTGGCTCGATTCCTTGACCAACAAAGTACCTTGTAACTTCGACTGCCGCATGCGGACGCGGAACGCGGGTTACCGTCACTACGCGGTTCGTGGCGTGCCGGTCGTCAATTCCCAGGGACAGATCGAGGAGTGGATCGGAACAATCACGGACATTCACGATCACAAACAGGTCGAAGAACAGTTGCGGCACAGTGAGGCGCGTTTCCGCACCGCCGTGGGGGCGGTGAGTAGCCTGATCTGGACCAACAACGCCGACGGAAAAATGGTAGGTGAGCAGACGGGTTGGGGGAACTTCACCGGACAAACTTACGAGGAGTATCAACGTTACGGCTGGTCCCAAGCAGTGCACCCAGAGGACGCGCAACCGACAATCAACGCCTGGAACCATGCCGTTGTCGAGCGAAGAACATTCATGTTCGAGCATCGCGTTCGGCGGCACGACGGGGAATGGCGGTTGTGTTCCATTCATGCGGTTCTCCTGGTGAACGTACAGCGAGAAGGGCGGCCAAATCTGGTTGACGGCTGAACAACAACGCGAGGAAGTGATTGTGTCCGTGAAGGACACCGGGATCGGCATTGCGGCGGCCCAGTTGCCACGGATTTTCGAGATGTTTTCCCAAGTTTCGACGGCGCTAGAAAAGTCACAGGGGGGGCTGGGGATCGGGCTGTGCCTAGTCAAGCGGTTGGTCGAAATGCACGGCGGGACGATTGAAGCCCGTAGCGATGGGCCGGGCAAGGGAAGTGAGTTTATCGTGCGGTTGCCAACCCGGATTGGGACCACGTTGCCAGTACCCTCCGTGAATAGAACCGGCAAGGTTGAACCGGCGTCCCACCCGACGTGTCGCATTCTGGTGGTCGATGACAACGAAGACGCCACGGTGAGCTTGGCGATGATGTTGGAGATCATGGGCCAAGAGGTTTACACGGCGCACGACGGGGAAACCGGCGTAAAACTCGCCAAGAAATGGCAGCCCGACACGTCCGCCACGCAACCTGGGGCACGCGAATCATCCTGGTCGCCTTAACCGGGTGGGGGGCCGACGACGATCGCCGCAAGACCCAAGACGCCGGGTTCGATCGCCACCTCGTGAAACCCGTTGACCCCAACGCCTTGATGCAGTTGCTCGCCGAGTTACAATACACCTTGGGCGCCACCCCCGGCTAATGAAGTCTCCGAATCATCCCTTGCGGTAGACGCCGAGTAGGCAGCTTTCCGGGTAGG
>JANLRE010001064.1:0-3747 GCA_031368205.1 Fimbriiglobus sp.
TGCGGGGAGGGGTGGGGTGGGGTGAAGGCTTCAACCCCCCTTAATCCCCCCGCAGACGGGGGGAGACCCGAAAAGTCGCGCGCGTGGAGACAGGAATCGGTAGCAATGTGATCGTTAAACTGGTCATTTCGCCCCGGTTCGCTAAACAATTTTTGTGATCGGTTCCCGGCACTGGGTGTCGGGACTAAGAGGGAAGCCGGTGAGAATCCGGCGCAGGGCCGCTGCTGTAATCGGCCAGACGGTTTGGTGAGATGCCACTGCGGGTAACCGTGGGAAGGCGACCGAAGCCGTCGGGATGAGCCGTAAGTCAGAAGACCTGCCGATCGCGTTGTCGTTTCGGTGCCTCGAACCCAGGCACTCCGGACGGGATGCGATACGGCGTTAGCGTCGTGCCATTCTTTCAGACAGGATTTGACCGCTTGTTGCGGGCGTCCTGTCGCACCGGGGTTGGGGCACCTTTCTTTCACGGCCCGTCCCGGCCGGAAAAGGTGGCTCCTGTGTTTGGTTCGTCTCGTCGGTCCCGCTCCGCATTTACGCTCATTGAACTGCTCGTGGTGATTGCGATTATCGCAATCCTCATCGGCTTGCTACTCCCCGCCGTGCAAAAGGTGCGGGAAGCCGCCGCCCGCGTGCAAGGCCAGAACAACCTTCGGCAACTCGTCCTCGCGGCGATGAACTACGAAGGCGCGTTCCAGAAACTGCCGCCGCACACGGACACCACCGTGTTCTGGCCGAAGGGCAAGTATTGGTTCGGTAGCACCGTCAGCAACACCGGCTCGCCGTACAACGTCGTCAGCACGAATCCGCAGGATGGCATTCTCACGTCGTACTACGAGAACAACACGAAAGTCACACGCTGCCCGAAGTTCGAGACGTACCCGATCAACCCCGTGTACAACGGCCTGACGGCGGGGTACGCCTACAACCGGCACGTCGCGGACCAGCGGATTCTGCGGTTCGCCACCACAAGCACGTTCATGTTCAGCGAAACGGTGCTTCTGAAATCCGACGGCACGCTCGAAGAACCGTTCGGCGGCTACTTCGGCTCGCCGCACTTGCTCGTGCCGGTGACCGCGTTCAGCGCCCCCGGCCAAACCTTTGCCATCTCGCCCTACGGCCTGACTGCCACACAGTTCCGGTATGCCGGGCGAATTGCGAACGTGGCCTTTGTCGATGGGCACGTGGAAACCCGCTCGCCGGTGGACAAACCGAGCGTTGCCCCCTTCAACCAAACGACGTGGAACATTGCCCGCGACAAGTTCCAACTCGGCTTCCTGGCGGACACGACGGTAGCGTACTCCGGCGATTGATTGCACTGCGGTGCCCTCGGGATTGTCAAGAGAACCAAAGAAAGCCCAGCGATGATCATCGCTGGGCTTTGGTGGGCTTTAGTTTGGTTCTTGCACCACGTCGGCCTGTTTTGCATAATCTTGTCAGTCCCGCCCCCGCTGTCCCATTCCCCCGGAGCCTCTCCCATGCGTTGGTTGTTACTTGTCATTCCGGTGTTGGCGATCTCACTGGCCTCGGTTGCGAAAGACCCGCCGCCTTCACCGGCTTCGATCACCTGGAAGAAAACCGTTCTCGATACCAAGTTCCGTTCCGAAGGCGTGGCCGTTGCGGACGTAAACGGTGACGGCAAAAAAGACGTGTTGAACGGTGAGTATTGGTACGAAGCCCCGAACTGGACGCCGCATGAAATGCAACCGCCAATGGACCACAAGGACGGGCTAAATAATTACAGCCGGGTGTTCGCTTGCTGGGCGGAAGACCTCAACGGGGACAAGTTGCCGGACTTGATCGTCATCGACTTCCCCGGCGTGCCGTGTTACTGGATGGAGAACCCCGGCAGCAAGGGCGGGCACTGGAAGAAGCACACGATTTGGCACTCCGCTTGTAACGAAACGCCGATCTACGCGGACCTGCTGGGGGATGGCAAGAAAGTGCTGCTCATGGGCTTCCAACCCAAGGACAAAAAGACCGACGGCAACGACGGCCAAATGGCCTACTTCACGCCGAACCCACAAGACCCGAACGCCCTGTGGATCATGCACCCGATTAGCGACACCCCCGAACCGGGCAAAGGTGCCCCCGGCACGCAGCGGTTCAGCCACGGTTTGGGCGTCGGCGACATCAACGGCGACGGCAAGAATGATGTGATCTGCACCGGCGGCTGGTGGGAACAGCCTTCCACGGTCGATGGCAAAACGCCGTGGAAATTCCACGCCGCCAACCTCGGTGAAGCCTGTGCGGACATGTTCGCCTTCGACGTGGACGGGGATGGTAAGAACGACGTGATTAGTACCTCCGCCCACAAGTTCGGCATCTGGTGGCACAAGCAACGACCCGACGCCAAGTCTGGTGCAAGTACCTTCACGAAGGTCGATCTCTTCCCGATGCTGAGTTCGGAAACCCACGCCGCCCACTTCGTGGACATCGACGGGGACGGCCAGAAAGACCTCGTCACCGGCAAACGCTGGTGGTCGCACGGGCGCAGCGAACCGGGCCACGTTTGGGACGCGCGCATCTACTGGTTCAAAGCGGTGAAGGAAAAAGACGGCATCACGAGCTTCACGCCCTACATCATTGATGACGACTCCGGCGTCGGCACGCAGTTTGAAGTGACCGACATCAACGGCGACGGGTTGCTCGACGTGATCTCGTCGAACAAAAAAGGCGTCCGGGTGATTCTGCAACAACGGAAGTAGCAGTCGCTTGTTAGCCCGGCGTGCTAGTGAGGGGTTCGATCGGTACTGCCTCGCCGCGTCACACTGAACCAAGTTGATGCGGCGAGGTTTCGTAGTGGTAAACCCCTCGCTAGCGCGGCGGGCTAACAAGCCGTGTGTTCTGTGGTCACCAAGAGAAGTTGATGGACGAGTTCGTGACAAATTCGATTCCGCGGCAATCATAGATTAATTACAAAACAATTCGGAGCAATCAAATCATATGTCGCATCAATGGCATTTTTGTCTGTCTGTTTTTACCTGTGGTCTCTGGATTCCAATCTGGATTATCTGCGGCCTCATAGGTTTGATCCCTGAGTCGGACACAACTAATGTGACGAAAGTAAGTGAAGAATACGAAACACGTGATTTGAACAATATTTCTGTAACGGTCTCTGAACAGTCGAGAGGGGATCATTCGGAGGGCAATAATATACTTGGCTCACCTAGTTTATAAGACGAATGTTATTGTACAGTTTTTGCGATTGGTGGTAAATCGGTGAGCAAAACAGCCGTTCCATAAGCGGTGATGTAACTGTTCAATTTTGAGCGGACGCTAAAGACGAACCGCAAACCGATGACCGCGTTAGCCTTCTCACGGAGCCCCCGGTACGCCTCTTCGTATTCGGCTTCGCAGTCCTCGCCAGGGTAGTCTATGCCGCGTGCGATGACCGAACTATGCCACCGCGCAGAACTGATAATAATCCCAAGGTATTTTGTGATTCGGCGTCCTTCAACACTATCGCCGGTCGTTACTATCATTTCGACTCCAATTACTTCGCTAGTGGCTCTTCGGCCCTTGCTTCCGTTTCTTCGCCTGCTGTTTTTGGTACTCGGCCTCCCGAGCGTCGATTTCGGCTTTCGGTACTTTGACCAGTTTCCCCGCAAACACCTTAAACGTTGCGAAGGCGTCCGGGGCGGGTTTGTCGTCGGATTTGGGTGGGCTTGATTCTTTCATATCACCAGTGTAACAGAGTGTTTAGTCGGAAGTAAGACTTAATCATGGGCAATATCGTGGCAAAGGGTA
>JANLRE010001079.1:0-3419 GCA_031368205.1 Fimbriiglobus sp.
CGGACCGCAGGTCCGTTACCCTGGGACGCTTCCGCCCTGGGACGCATCCCAGCCCAGGAAGTCGGATGGGGTTGGGTGCGGGTTCCCAGGGTATCGGGCCTTCGGCTCTCAACCCTGGGCTAAGGGAACAACCCCGGTGGGGTTGAAAACGAAGATCAATCGACAAACTTCCGCCAACAAATATGGCGATTACTCCGCTTTGAACAGAATTTAGGCCACCAGACCCAGGGCGGCGAGGCTTTGCCTCTTGCCCTGGGCTTTCCGTTTTTTCGACCCCTGGTTCGATCCAAGTCCGACGTATTGTGTTGACCGGCCGTGCATTGCGCTCCACACTTTTCATATCTGGGATACTCAGATCACAATCGACAAATTGATAATCTGGGTTGCATCCGCAATCACTATTAAACTGGTTGTGTGGGATGTGCGGGAAAGATCGGTAGACTAGGTAATCTTCCTGTACTAAGCTGTACCCGCGAACTACCCCCTATTCACACCGAGCGCCTCGTTATGACCGACCGTCGTCGAATCAAACGCCAGCCTTTGCTTGCTGGTTTCGTTCCGCTTGAAGACCGAACCGCACCGGCGGTATTCACCGCCACGCTCGATCCGGCGGTGGACCCCACGGGTGCCGTCGCGGAAATCGTTGGGTTTTTCGCAAAAGTGAACACCAACGGTGAAGCGCAGGACACAATCGACCTGTTCACGGCTGGCAAGTACGTCTTCACCACGGCATTCGACCGCTTCGATGGCGGCACGGCGTTGCCGGTGTTTGTCGCATCCGGCCCGGCTGACAAGTTGACCGTGAACGGCGTCGGAGCAACCTTTTCCCGGTCGAGTAGCAACACGGAGTCGTTCCGCTTCTTGCGGGCACAGGGTAATTTCAGCACGGGGCGTGTGGCCACGTTGGTCGTCAACGGCGTGACGTTCAGCGGTGGCAACGCATTTGACACGACGTTCCCTTCCCGCAGCGGGTCGATTTTTGGTGCGACGCAAAACGGCGGTGCGATTCGCGTCGATCAGGCGCTGCTGTACACCAACGGCGTTCGATTCATCGGGAATCAATCCGCTGGTGACGGCGGCGCGGTCAGCCTAGGGAACACCCGCGAAGACCTGATTCTGGGTGGCCATAAGTTCATCGACACCATCTTTGACGCGAACATTGCCAAAGGAAAAGGTGGTGCCGTGACCGTCGATTTGGCGGGTCCGGTGACGTTCACCAACTCCACGATTAGCAACAACCAAGCGACCAAAGGCGCGGGTGGCGTCGATGCGTTCACCACTTCGGTGTTGTTCGACCGGAGTACGCTCACGGCCAACAAGGGGGATTCGGGCGCGGTCAAAGTTGTCGGTCCCGTTGACGTGCGGGATACTCTGGTGCGCAAGAACATTGCCACGGGGATCGCCACGGCCGGGATTGCGGGCACTTCGATTACCGCCACGCGAAGCACTTTTGCGGACAACACCAACACCGGCTCGGTAACGGGTGGCAGTGCGTTGAACGGGTCGAAGATTACCGTGGTGAACTCGACGATTTATCGTAACGTCGGCGGTGTCGCTGCGATTCAAGCGACACTGGGTACCGTCTCGATTCAGTTCTCCACCGTGACGAACAACACCTCGACGTTCGGGATTCCGTCCGGGGCGGGGATCGGCGCCGACTCGCTGCTCATCTCGAACACGATCGTTGCCAAGAACCAAAACGCCGATCTCAGCAGTACGATCGCGGACATCCAGGCCAACACGATCGTCACCAGTGGCTTCAACTTCATCGGCAAGGCACCGGCGAATTTCAAAGGCGCGACCGGCGACAAACTCGGAACGGCCGACGCGCCACTCGACCCCCGACTGGGGCCACTGGACAATTACGGTGGTGCCGTTTTAACGCGGGCACCCTTTGCGGATAGCCCGATCGTGAACGCGGGTGGGCCTGTCGGTGTTGTGACGACGGACGCACGCGGTCTGGTACGCCCCGCCGGTGGGAATTCGGACATCGGGGCCTTTGAAGTTCAACCCGGTGAACTGCTTCCGGTCGCGCAAAATTTAACGGCGACGATTGACCCTGCGGTGAATAACTTGGCTGCCGTGAACGAGTTGGTCGGCTTCTTCCGCAGTGCCAACACGTCGAACTCGATCGAATCCACCATCAACCTGTTCCCCGGTGCGAAGTACGAATTCAACAGCCCCGTGGAGTTGTTCGACGGCGGCACCGCACTCCCGGTTTTGGATAACATCGAAGTCACGTTGAAAGTGAACGGCAACGGCGCGACCTTCTACCGCCCGCCCGGTGCGCCGTCGTTCCGGTTCCTACGGGCCGTCGGGCAGGTCGATCCGCTCCAGATCACGCCCCCCGCACCAGCAATCGGGCCGACGATGATTGTGAACAGCTTGAACTTCATCGGCGGGAACGTCTTCGATTACAGCGGTGCGAACCGACTGGAACTGAAGTTCCCCGTACTCGATGGCGGGGCGATTCGTGTTGATAACGCCGACCTCTTCGCCACGGATGTTACCTTCCTGCGCAACACTGCGACCGACGGTGGTGGGGCCGTGGCGTCGGACTCGAAACTGAAATTCCAGGGACTCACGACCTTTACCCGAGCGACTTTCACGGACAACTACGCGGGCAAAAAGGGCGGCGCCGTCTCGGCGGACCAAACCGATACGTCACCCACGATCTACAGTAGCGTTCAATTCACGGACGCGACATTCACCGGCAACTTCTCCCTGACCGGAGCCGGAGCCGTCGATGGCGAGCCTTACAGGCTAGTTTTTGTACGCGCGTCGATCACCGGCAACCGGGGCAACGCAGGCGGCGTGAGCGGATCGTTGGTCCATGCCACCGACACCTTGTTCCGTGGCAACGTTGCGTTCGGGGATGGCGCGGCGGCGGTGATTGCCACGGGCAATCAACTGACCCTGATTCGCAGCACGGTGACGGAGAACAGTTCCAGCAAGAGCGGGATTGTGGTCGGGCAAGCGAACGGTCGGGCTGTCGAGTTGTTGAACTCCACAGTTCACAACAACACCGGCGCGTCAGCGGCGGTGATCGCACCCATCGGGCAGGTCGTGTTGTCGTTTGCCACCGTGACCAACAACCGGGCGACCGAAGGGGACGTGGCTGGGGTGAGTGTCGCCAAGAACATCCTGACGATTTACGCCAGTGTCGTTGCCGGGAATAAAGTCGTCGATGGACTCAGTCCGAACGTGGACATCAAAGCCGATCAAGTCCGCAACGACCGCTTCAACCTGATCGGGGTCGCGCCGGTTTCGTACCCACGATTTACCGGCGATCTGTTCGGGACAGCCGACGCCCCGTTGGATCCGAAACTGGGCAAGTTGAACAACTACGGCGGGTTGAATCCGACGCGGCCACCACTGGTCGGTAGCCCACTGATCAACGCCGCCGGGGTTCCGGAAGC
>JANLRE010001129.1:0-3634 GCA_031368205.1 Fimbriiglobus sp.
AGTGTCCGGCCTGACGTTGGAAGAAGTGAAAACGAAGATGGAAAAAGAACTTAGTAAACTGCTTAAAAAGCCGACCACGGAAGTCTCACTCGCTCAAGCCCGTGCTGTGCAGCAAGTTCGTGGGCCACACTTGGTCCGACCGGACGGTACGATCGGTCTCGGGAGTTACGGTTCGGTTCGAGTCGTGGGGATGACACTGCCCAACGCGAAAAAGCGAATTGAAGAACATCTCTCGGCGAACTTTGAAAATCCCGAGTTGTCGTTGGAAATCATTGGGTACAACTCGAAGGTCTACTACATGATTTACGACGGCGCCTCCGCAGGGCAACAAGTGGTTCGTCTTCCGATCACGGGAAATGAAACAGTCCTTGATGCCGTGAGCCAGATGTCCGGGTTGCCTGTGGTTGCGGACCAAAAACAGATCTGGATTAGTCGTCCCTCGACTGATACTTGCCCGTGCCAAACGTTGCCGGTCGATTGGAAAGCGATTACTGAGTGTGCCGACACCCGAACCAACTACCAACTGATTCCGGGCGACCGGGTCTTTGTGAAAGCCTACGCCGCAACGACAGCGGACATCAAGTTGGCTCGTGTTCTCGCGCCGGTCGAGCGGGTCTTGGGTGTGACCCTCTTGGGCGTGAGTACGGGACGGGCATTTAGTAACTTCAGCAACAATAACAACAACAACAACATTAACCCTTAACCGCTACCATGAACTTGGTGTAAAATGCGTAATACCTGGACTCAAGCTCTTGCTGACAGTCCAGGTATTTCTTCACAAAGAGGGCATCATGAAAGTATTGACCTGGTTAGCATCTGCGTTCTTGTTGGCGGTCGTCGCCCAACCTGCAACTGCCCAACCGCCGTTTGTTCCCGGTGGTCAACAAAATGGCCCAACCGCTCGTCCGGGGGTTAGTCCGTACCTGAACTTGCTGCGGTCGTCGGGAAGCGCTGGCGCGAACTTGTATGGTCTCGTTCGCCCCCAGCAGCAAAACCAAGCGGCAATCGCAGGGTTGCAGACCCAAGCCAACCAAGCAGCCTATTCCCAATATTCCCTGGATGCGAACGCCATTCCCGTCACGGGTCAACAGGTTGGGTATATGACACACAATAGTTATTTTCTGAATAACGGTCGCGGTGGAGCCGGGCGACCTGGTATTGGTGGGGGCGGAGCCGGTATGGGTGGACGATCAGGCGGAACCGGCGGGGGCGCACCCAACGCCAATGCAGTTCGTCGTTAATGGACGTCTGTAATTATCACGGGATCGGGCAGAACCATCGGAACCATCTGATTTTCAGTGGTAGCGGAGTGAGACGGTTCTGTCCGGCTCGGCAGTGGAACAACCGTGATGACTTCGGACAACATTTCAAAGCGTGCCGCCAACATGAACAAGACGTAGGTCAATTCAAAGGTTTCCAACGACAGGAAAATTGCTCCGAAACAGAAGGTAAACAGGGAGCATTCTATGCCGTTCACGGCTGAAAGCGCCTGCTTGGCTTCAGCATCAGTCCGGCGCTGATAACGCCCTCGTGCCCGTGCCAGACTCACAAAAGTCACAGCGATCACTAGCAAATACAACAGCAGGCCAGGATAGCCGTCGTCTGCTAAAAGTTGAAGGTATTGACTGTGAATCGTCTGATGATCGCTACCGTGACCATATCTTCCGACCATGTAACTGGAGTTTCGCACACCAACCCCAAAAATCGGATAGTCCAACGACATCCGATACGCTGCCCCCCAAGTGCTGAACCGAGATTGCGCACTATTGTCCGCGTCATTTTTTTCAATCGAAAAGAACCTCGCGCGGACCTCTTTCCCAGTCATGGCCGGAAGACACGCAACCCCGAACAAGATTGTCGCAGCGGCCATCTGGAACCGATAGCGGCTCCGCCAAACAATGAGCGGTGTTGTACAGACTACCGCAAGCATCGCACCCCGCGAGAACGACAGCAACACGGTGTGAATCAACAGGGGCACGAACGCGGCGAACAGCCAACGCCACCGCGATTGAAGTGCTTCCCACACATACAAGCAAAGTGGGATGGTCATCGCCAACATTAGCCCGCCGCCGTTGTTGTCATACCCGCACAATCCACTATCACGGAGGTTCATTCGGCCATCGACAAAGTAATAGAAGTTCACTTCGTACCCGATGTAGCCAAGGGCAGTCGCGGTCATTAAGTAGATCAGCCAAGCCTGACGGGGCGTCGAGATTAACAGGCTTCCCACGAAGAACATCAGGCCGATCTTCAGGTTGACGATCAACCAGGGGTACGCGATGTTCTGATTCACGGCTTTGATGTAAGAAACAACCATCCACGAAAAAAAGCAGAAAATAACGAAATGGATCCGGGACCAACCCTGACCCGGCTTGTTCGTCTCACCGAATTTCTGAAGTGCGCCGAAAATTGCCGGCAACGACACATAAAACGACCAGCCGATTCCATCCGGTAATGACCAGGACCAAAAGAATTGGGGCCGCAGAACCGCGAACAGAAAGTAGACGAACGCGGACCAGTAAAAGCCATAAAATAAGGCTCCTCCGGTGCCAAACAGCGTCATCGCTACCATGAACAGGAGTTGTTTGCTCATCTTCGGTCATCGCGTGAAAGGTTCAACCCGTCTTCAGTATAGAGCGCGGATTACAAGCATTGAACAGCCCTCGGTTATCAGAGAGTTGTCGCAATCCCGGCGATGTCGGGAAAATCGACACGCGATTAGATTGAAGGGAATTTTCTCGTTGTGCGCCCTAGACAACAAATTTGGCGTCCGGTAATATACCAGAGTTGTCAGTGTACCGATTTAAGGATTCAACCACGGAGTCGCCCCCTGTGATGTCCTTTCTGCTACGAGCAGGATTGACTTTACTCACCATCGGAATGCTGACCGCATTCGGATGGGTGGGAACAGCGGAGGCTGCACACTGCTCCACGATCTTCAAGTTGTCGCCCCAAACGGATTCACTGGGGACCGCGACCGACACACACGACGCGACACCCGATCAGCAACTACCCGCACAGCCAATTCCGACGCTCCAAGTTCCGTTTGACTTCCAACCCAATAACGGGACTTGTGGTACCGATTCTGGTCTGGTGCGTGGTGCAAGTTCACCCACTCAATCCGTAGTTGCGGCATCCCGCATCGTACTCTTTTCACCCGAACTCATCGGTCGGATGCCCATTCCGACCGATCATGTAATAACCAACGCTTCTACTGCTGCCATTTTTGAACCGCCACGCCTCTGCGAATAAACCCATCCGTTGATTTTCCCGGCTTGTGTACATCGAAGCCCAGGAACGAACTCACTCAATGGTTTTTCATTCGGCTTTCTTGTCCGTCATTGATTTCCAATGACGACATTTAATACAGAGGTTTCTCATGTTCCGTTCTCTCATGACTCGCACCGTGGCTGTGGCGCTCGCGGTTGCCTGCGTTCTCAGCATTGCTGGCAACGCCTCCGCAGCATACCAGATCCGCATCATGTTCCCATCCGGCACCCCCCCTCTGACGGGCACGCTTGATGAAGTCCCCCCCGCTGGAGGAGGAACTTTAGCACTGTTGGGGGCCAATGATAACGATCCCCTAGCCAATCGCATCGACATGACAACCCCGACTGGCGGACAATTTGTTTAC
>JANLRE010001145.1:0-8545 GCA_031368205.1 Fimbriiglobus sp.
CCGAGAATCAAAAGGGCGGGGGTGCTCATGATGAATCAGCAGGTTCACCAACCGGGTGTTCCCCGGCGAACCGGCGACGTCAGTCGCCTGGGTAAGAACTTTCCCCGCGCTTGTGGCAGCCCACCCAGCAGCTTACGCAGCCGGTTCGCCAGGAAAGGGCAACGCATCCGTGGCGACGATCGGTCACCCCATCACTGGCATCGGGTCGGCGTGGTAGATGTTGTGGGGGCGGGACTCGGTGTCTTGCCAACTGGCGGATTTGGGGATGCCGAGGGCGGTGTAGATGGTGGCGGCGAAGTTCTCGGGCGTTTGCGGGTCGGTGGCGGGGTAGCCGCCGTTCTTGTCGGACGACCCGAGCACCCGTCCGCCTTGCACCCCGCCGCCGGCGAGGAACACACTTTGCACCGCGCCCCAGTGGTCGCGGCCAGGGCCTTTGTAATCCCCGACCAGCGTGCTGATTTTCGGCGTGCGGCCGAACTCGCCCGCCATCACGATGAGCGTCGAATCGAGCAACCCGCGTTCGGCTAGGTCGTCCAGGAGTGCGGACACGCCCCGATCGGTGGGGGGTAGTAGCTTGTCTTTAAGGTGCGGGAAGGCGTTGCCGTGCGTGTCCCAGGTTTCGTTGTTCCCGAGGTTCACTTGCACGAGATTCACACCCGCTTCGACCAATTGGGCGGCCATGTACAACGACCAGCCGAACGCATTGCGGCCGTAGCGATCCAAGTCGCGTGGATTGGCGTGCTTGAAGTCGAACGCCCGGCGAACCCGCGCATCGGTCAACAGCGACACGGCGTCTTGGCGAGCGTGATTGAACGCCCCCGCATTGGCGGTCGCATCTAACAGGGTGCGTTGCGCGTCGATCGCCTTCAGCACGTCCAGACGCCCGCCGAACCGCGTCGGATCGACGCCGTGGGGCAAGTTCAAATCGGGAATTAAGAAGTCCTGCCGCTTCGCCGTGTACGCTCGTTCCTGGTGGTCGAACTCGAACTCCGGGTACGCCCCGTAAGCTTTCGGCTCGAACAGGGACGCTTCCAGGAACCACGGGTCGCGGTGCCGCCCCATCACCCCGGCGAACTGCCCCGGCATCACCTTGCCGGAGTTGTGAACGATCCGTTCCGGCAGCACGATCGCGGGCGGCAGGTTGTTACGCGGACTGGTGATCGCCGCCGCAATCGCCGCCATGCTAGGGTGGTCAATCGGCTGCGCTTTGTCGCGGATGAACCCCGGCGGCAGGTCCGTCCGCCCGGTGAGCATGATATGGTGACTGGTCCCGTGGTCGTTCGACGAGTGCGTCAGCGAACGGACCATCGACCATTGGTCGGACCGCGCCGCCAACATCGGCAAGTGTTCGCAAATCCGCACGCCAGGGGTACGGGTGGCGATGCTGCCGAACTCCCCGCGAATCGCCTCCGGTGCGTTCGGCTTCGGGTCAAAGCTTTCGTGCTGCGCCAACCCGCCCGACAGGAAAATGTAAATCACCGACTTCGCCGAGTGCGCCGCCCGCCCCGCCGCCCGCAGTTGCGTCAACTCCCCCAGCCCCAAGTTCAACAACCCCACCGCCCCCGCCTGAAGCGCAGTCCGTCGGGTGAGTTTGGGGTGCGAAAGAAAGTGTGACATGCGATTCGCCCTAAAAGCACAGTTGGCAGAGACTCCCACTATCGCCGATCGGGTGCGGTTCCGCAACTGATTTCGGGGAAAGTGGGACGGTTGAGTGCTGGTGGCGGCAACCTGACCGAAAGCGTAACTTCAGCCGTCAACCATTTGAGGAAACAGGAAAATTCCCCGAACCCTGCGCCGAAATACGAGTTTCGACTTTCAGAACTGCATCGCCACTGTTACAGTTGGATTGTTATACTGATTTGCTTGGAGCTTCAGCGCAGGTGCAAATCCCATGACGGTTCATCGAACAGTCGGTGTGTATGCCGCATTCCTGTTGGCGATCAGTGCGACGGGATCATCGGCGAATGGGCAGCAATTGGACGGCACTGAGTTGCTCCGCAAGATGCTCGCTAGCTATGAAGAGCGAGAGAGTCAGTTGAACTCAGTTCACATCACATATGAAACGGAAAACTTAACGACCAAGACCGCGATGGCTCTCTCAAAGGCAAAGCAACCGAAAGACATTCGACATACGGAATCAGTTGTTTACGCACGAAAGGGTGACAAATACTTCATGCGAAGCGTGGGTGACAATCCGCTGGTTGCCGAGAATAATCGCGATCGCTTTTTGCTTGATACCGGCGAGGTCATGCTAAGCACATCAATGTTGCCCAACACCGTATCACTCACGCGGCAACGTCAAGCAATTTTCTTATGTGAATTGCCATTGCACATTGTCGGAGAACAATACTTGTTGACAGGACTCAGACAATGGTCAAATAAGAAAATTGATCTCGGTCGCGTCACAGTTAAAACGTTAAAGGACGACTTAACTCAACGCGAATTGTATGAAATTGAGACTCATCCCAAACCTCCTATTACTCGATTTCAATGTGTCGTTCAACCTGACGCGGGGTACGTTATCCGTAAATTGATGACTTTCAATCGCAACGGTGGCCGCATTGATACTTTCCAATGCGACGATTACGAAACGGTCAACGGCTTTCCGTTTCCCAAAAGCGGCTTACACGAACACTATCTTATATCCAATCAATTGGCGTTCTCTGTTAAATACCGCCTCAAGTCATTTACCCTAAATTCGTCCGAGGTCTCCGATAGACTTTTCGAGCGGGACATTCCTAAAGGAACGTTAGTCTGGGATGAAGACAATCATGTCCATGTCCCGTACACCGTGCGTGTCCAGACCCATGTGGATGAAGCGATTCAGAATGTGGGGACGAAGACTGGATTGTGGCGATCGTGGTATTTGTGGACAGGAGTGCTACTAGCAACCCTCGGCGCAGGAAGCTACCTGATACGTCGTCGATGGCGTGAAAAGCGTCAACTATCTTCTGCCCATTCCTGAGCGAATCAGAGCGCAATATCTACCCCTTCGGAGTGTCATCATGAGCAAGCGAACTCGTCAGCGTCACGCGGGATCAACCTTGATCGAAGTGTTGGTCGTGCTTGGCATTCTTGCCCTGCTGATTGGCCTGCTCTTGCCCGCTGTGCAGCAGGTCCGGGCCGCTGCTACACGTACTGTCTGCAAGAACAACCTCTCCCAACTTGGTCTCGCTCTTCACAATCACCTGGATACGCACGGCGTTTTCCCGACGTGCGGTTCCTCACCGAAGGGCACGGTGTTCCTTCTGCCAGCGAAGGGCGGGGGCACATTCATTCCGGCATCTACACTGAACGTAATCCCATTCGGAACGGGATTTTTCCCGATGGGTGTTCCTGGCAAATCACCCAAAAGCCAGCCTGGTTCGTGGGCCTACAGTATTTTGCCCTGGGTCGAGCAAGAGAACGCCTACCGCACTAGGACATGGTCCGTGGGGATGCCTGTTTTTGTGTGCCCCTCCCGACGTGCGGCAACGGCTTTACCTGCGCAAGACGATGTGTATGGCAGTTACCAAGGCGGAGGGTGGGAATGGGCGAAATCAGATTACGCTGCCAACCCGAAGGTGCTGACATACCCGCCGAAGCCGATCCTTGCCATTCGAGATGGATCATCGCAGACGATCATGGTCGGCGAAAAAGCGTTGCATCCGCAACTCTACAACACTGGTTCGTGGTATTACGACGAACCCTTAGTTTTAGGGCTAAATGACAGCATCAGACGGTACGGCGACAAGATCGTCAAGGACTCGCCAACCGCAATCTTCCAAAACAACTGGGGTTCGAGCCACAATGCAGGAGCAAGTTTCGTGTTTGCTGATGCTTCCGTTCACACGCTGCGCTATGACCTCACCGAAGCCATCGTAACCGCACTGCTCACACCCTCGGGTGGGGAAGTTGTCGAGGTTCCTTGACGGCGGACGCACTCGGTTTGGGAAATTCACGAAAACATTCGGAATTGGGCTGGATTCCGTTCCCCGCATCGCTATAGTAGGGTGTTGTGCGGATTTGATCGCTCCTACTGGTTGGCCTGTCTTGGTATCGCTCTTCCGAGTTCACCTCCGACGACGTACTCCAGATCGTTCCGCCGGTGTCGCAGTTAGGCCGAGGGTAGTATACCCCCGACCTTTTCGCACATTCGCACTGGTTCGACCCTCTGTCGAACGGTGCGGTCGGTTTCTCATTTGCGGCTGTCCTTCAGTCGCTCAAGGTGTTTCTTGATTAAGAAGTTGTATGTCGGCAATCTGGCGTTCGGTACCACGGCGGACGACCTGACCAATCTGTTCGGACAATACGGGCCTGTCACCAGCGCTCAAATCGTCACGGACCGGGAAACGGGCCGCTCCCGCGGCTTCGCATTCGTGGAAATGAGCGACGGCGGCGACGCCGCCATCCAAGCCACAAACGAGTCGGAATTCCAAGGCCGTAACCTCACGGTCAACGAAGCCAAGCCCCGCGAAGATCGTCCTCGCAGCGGCGGCGGCGGCGGCGGCGGCGGTGGTTACGGCAACCGCCGTTAATCCCACCCGACTCTAACGAAACACACGAAGCCTCGGCATTCTTATGCCGGGGCTTTATTCGTTTGGACGGTGCAAGACTTGTTATCCCATCCTGTTCGTCGGAACTGAAAAAATTCGCCGCGCAGCAATTATTTGGACTTTTCTGAGAAATTACCTCAATTTTAGTTGCCCCAAGCCCGGCGATCGGTGTAATCTTAATGCCACGCGAGTTACAAGTGTGTCCCTTGCGTTCCAAACTGTTCCAGGAGGTTTACCGTGAAAGCCCGTCTGTTTGTCGCATTGGTTGCTTCGATTGTCTGCAGTCAGGCAGCGTCCCAAGGGGCG
This sequence comes from Fimbriiglobus sp., assembly GCA_031368205.1. Taxonomy (GTDB): domain Bacteria; phylum Planctomycetota; class Planctomycetia; order Gemmatales; family Gemmataceae; genus Fimbriiglobus. The sequence continues at coordinate 4,842 of JANLRE010001145.1, forward strand.
TTTGTGCTGACCGCTGCCGGCACGAGTCGAGGACTCGGCCTGTCCACGTTTGCCACGGAGTTCCCCTCAAACAATAATGTCGGACCATTGGGAGTTGCCTACCCAACCAGCGGAGGAGTTTTGGTCTCTGATTATCTTGGAAATGTTCGATTGTTTGCAACAAATGCCGATAATCAGCTCGCCTCGGCTGCTCCCATCAGTCAGAATTATGGCTTCGCTAATGCCGTAGCAATGTCCCAAGTGGGTGGGTCGATCTACATGACTCAGCAATCGCTCGGACGGGTCGTGCAGATCAACAACAACGGGACATTAAACCAACTCATTGTGGGCGGGCTGTCATTAGTTACAGGATTAGTGGCCAACCCTCTCACGGGAACCCTCTTCGCATCGGTAATCGGTACGAGCCAAATCGTCGAGATTGATCCGATTGCCAAAACCGTGCTGCGAACGTTAGCCAACAGTTTTGCCGACGGCTTGTCCATTTCTGCTAACGGCAGCATTGTGTATGGCGCTAACAGTAACACCGGCCACCTCCTGGGTTGGCGGACCTCAGATGGCTTGCAGGTCTTCGACTCCGGGTTTATCAGTGGTGGAATTGATGGCACGGCATTCGGTGCCGGACCACTGCTTGGCAACGTCTATGTCAACAACAACAATGGCACGCTCGTGGAAGTCAATCTCACCAGCTTAGTGCAGACCGTCATCGGCACGGGTGGTTCCCGAGGAGATTTCGTGTCCGTCGATCCGACCAATAACAGCTTGCTGATCACCCAAACGGACCGCATCCTTCGCATCACCGGGCCATTCCAAGGCAATCCTCCACCCAACTCGGTTCCCGCACCACCAGCGTTCGCGCTCTTCGCAATCGGCGGAGTCTTGATGGCCGCGAAACGCATGTGGGACGGCAAAGCCAAACCAGCCGTTGCCTAATGATGTGCAATTCCGTGAAGCCTCGGCATTTTTTGCCGGGGCTTTATTAGTTTATGCCATCACGCCTTTCACAACTTTGCCGTGAACATCGGTCAGGCGGAACTGGCGGCCTTGGTAACGGAACGTGAGCTTTTCGTGGTCGATGCCGAGCAGGTGGAGGAGCGTCGCTTGGTGGTCGTGGACGTGGACGGGGTCTTTGATGATGTTCCACGCGAAGTCGTCGGTCTCGCCGACGACGTGGCCGCCCTTCACGCCACCGCCCGCCATCCACAGGCTGAAGGCGCGGCCGAAGTGGTCCCGTCCGTTGGGCTTCTCCGCCGGACCTTGGCCGAACGGCGTGCGACCAAATTCGCCGCCCCACACGATGAGCGTGTCCTTCAACAGCCCGCGTTGTTTCAAGTCCTTGACGAGTGCGGCGGACGGTTGGTCCGTGTCCTTGCACTGCTGTTCGAGTTGCGTGTACAGGTTGCCGTGCTGGTCCCAGCCGCTGTGCATGAGTTGCACGAACCGGGTGCCGCGTTCGATCAGCCGTCGGGCCAACAAGCAGTTCCGCGCGAAGCTGCCGGGTTCGTGAACTTGCGGGCCGTACAGGTCAAGGATGTGCTTCGGCTCGTCGGTGAAGTCGAGCAGTCCCGGCACGCTCGCCTGCATCTGGAACGCCATTTCGTACTGCGAAATCCGCGTGTCGGTCTCCGGGTCGCCGTAGTCTGCGAGGTGTTTGCGGTTCAATTCCTGAATGCCGTCCAGAAGCTTGCGGCGCGCCTCACGGCTGACGCCGTCCGGGTTGTTGAGGTACGGCACCGGGTCGCCGCTGGCGCGGAACCGCACGCCCTGGTACTTGCTCGGCAGAAAGCCGCTGCCCCAGTAGTAATCGAAGAACAGTTGCCCGCAACTGCGGGCTTTATCGGACGAGGTCATCACAACAAATGCGGGCAGGTTGCTCGCCTCGCACCCCAGTCCGTATGCTAACCACGCGCCCATGCTCGGGCGACCGGGAACTTGCGAACCCGTCAGGAAGAACGTCACGCCGGGCGCGTGGTTCACCGCCTCCGTGTGCATCGACCGGACCACGCACACGTCATCGGCCACTTCCCCAAGGTGCGGCAGCATGGTGCTGAGTTCGAGACCGGATTGCCCCCACTTTTTGAACGGCTTGATCGCGGGCAGCACCGGCCATTTTTTATAACTGCTCGTCATCGTCGAAAGCCGCGTCGCGCCGCGAATGCTTTCGGGCAGGTCTTGGAGCTTAAACTTTTCCATCGTCGGCTTCGGGTCGAACAAATCGACGTGGGACGGCGCCCCGCCTTGCCACAGGTAGATCACGTTCTTGGCCTTCGGCGCGAAGTGCGGCAGCCCCGGCAACCCCGGCAACCCCGGTTGACCGCCCGCCGCCGCTGAAGTCGTGTCCGACTTCAACAACGACGCCAGCGCCGCCATCCCCAACCCGGACGCCGTGCGGCCAAACAGTTGCCGCCGCGTGACACGCTCCGCATTGGTTCGCAAAATCGGGTCCATTCGGAATCTCCAAAACCGGGGATCACGAACCCATTCTACATTTTTGTTCGCCGTCACCAATCGGTGAGGACTTCACAGACGATGTACTCATGGCACCGGAATCCACTCGTTGCCCTTGGCATCTTTGTATGTGGCAATATAGCCGTTGTCGGTGAAGAACCGAATTTGGAAGTGGTACTTGTACTTGATCCGGTCATAGGTCGGAGTGGTGAGAGTAGCGAGAAAACAGCCATTCTGTGGTTTGGCAAGTTCTCGAATGACACCTCTTGATGTGACACAATTGTCATGCAGCATGTCGGCTAGGCGGTGAAAATTCTGGTCAATGGAAAACGTGTTGCAAATCAGTGTGATCCATGACTCAATAAAAAAGTGTAGTGAGTGATTCCTAGGTTGCGTATCCGCACCGTAATTCACGGGTTTCCACTCGATGAAAATTCGGGATCGCTGTTCCGTGACGGGTTGCCCAACAGCAATTGGTGTTTGGCGCACAACCATGACGACACGGAGCGGCGCCGCCAGATCATAAAAAGCACCATTGACGACAAAACTCCAATGTCCCGGAAAAAATGGAGCATCGGGCTGATGTTCATTCACCGACATTGGTGCAAGACCAAAACTTGGTACCGGAGGTGGTGGCACAGCAGGCACTGGTGCAGAAGAACTTCGCGGGCATAGCACGATGCTGCCCATCAAACACAACACAACAAGCCGAGTTGAAGATCGCATGAGATGCCCCTGAAAATGATGTTAACTTCTCAATGTTAACATCACCTCATACTGGCTGTCAAGTGACTCGGTTCGCAACTCGACTCACTCTCGGGTGAGGGTTTCGTCGAGGTTGAACAGGGCCAGACACACGCACGACCATGCGGCGTGTTCGGCGGGGTTGAGCTTTTCGTTGCGGGGGGCTTGGCCGATGGCGATGACCTTCTTCGCGGCTTCGGGGTCGTGGCGGTAGACTTCGAGTTGCTGTTGCAGGAGTTTGCGAAGCACCCGTTGTTCGGTTTCATTCGGGGACCGCACCAGCACGCACCGGGATGTCTCACTCCCTGGAGAGATGTTTGCAATTGTGCAACTCACGCACAGAATGATATGATTTCTTTCACCAACAAGTGGAGCATTGAGATGGCGACAACGATGAAGGAATTCGGGATCGACCGACTCACCCCGGAGCAACGTGTCAACTTGGCACTCGAGATTTGGGAGAGCTTGGGTGATGCACGGCCGACCGGACGCTTGACACCGGAACAGATGGCGAC
>JANLRE010000444.1:0-5982 GCA_031368205.1 Fimbriiglobus sp.
GTCATCATTACCGTGATGGCCTGGATCGGCGCGTACATGATCCGGTTTGATACCGGCATCCCTCTGGTCAACAATCACCAACCCGATTTTGCACTCTGCTTGGGCAACCTGCCGCTCATCGTGGTCGTGTCACTCGTTTCATTTCGGATCGCGGGCCAATACGAAGTTCATCGGCTGCGTCGCTTCCGAGAAGAGTTGGTTGCGGTGGCCAAGGGTGTCGGGCTGTTAGCGCTTCTGGTGATGTCCACGAACTTTGCCCGGCAGTATCCCTACGAATCGCGTTTGGCGATGGCGATTTTCACCGGCGCGACCTTCATCGGACTCCTGACCTTTCGCCGACTGAGTTGGACCATCCTGGGTAGACTCCGGTCGCGGGGGTACAACCAAAGCCACGCCCTGATTGTCGGGGCGGGTCGATTGGCACGGCGGACGGCCCGCTCGCTCGAACACGCTTCCTGGATGGGCATTCAAACCGTTGCGTATGTTGATGACGAGGCACCGACCACGCCCCTGGAGCGGGCGGTGCTCGGGCCGATTTCGGACCTCCCGCGATTGGTTCACGACCTGCACATTGAACACGTCTTCATCGCGTTGCCGCTGAACCGCTATGCGGACGCACGAAAGGTGTTCGATACGCTTTCCCAGAGCATCGTGGATGTTCGCATCGTCGCGGATGTCCCGGCACTGACCGCACTTTCCCTGACCAGCAGCTCGCTGCACGGCATGACGTTCATCGGGCTGCGCGAAAGCCCCTATCACGGCCTCAACGTGGTCGTGAAACGGGTCATGGACGTTGTGTTGTCCGTGATCGCACTCGCAATCTTCAGTCCGCTAATGGGTTTGATTGCGGGGCTGATCCGGCTGACCAGTCCGGGCTGCGTGCTGTACCGGCAAGAGCGATGTTCGCTCAACGGCAAGCCGTTTCAAATGATGAAATTCCGCACCATGCGCAACAACGCCGAGAGCGGTACCGGCCCGGTGATGGCGCAGTCCCAAGACCCACGCCGGACGACGTTCGGGTCGCTCCTACGGGCCACGAACATGGACGAACTGCCGCAACTCTTCAATGTGATTCGCGGGGAAATGAGTTTGGTCGGACCACGGCCCGAGCGACCGATCTTTGTAAACCAGTTCAAGAAAACGATTCCGAACTACATGGCCCGGCACGCGGTGAAATGCGGGATGACCGGCTGGGCACAGGTCAACGGCTGGCGTGGCAATTCGTCACTGCGAAAACGCATCCAATACGACCTCTACTACATCACCCACTGGAACCCCTGGTTCGATCTGCGCATCATGCTCCTCACTGTCTGGACGATGCTATTCGGCAAACAACGCCATGCGTACTGAGCCATTGTCACTTGGTTTTAGGCATCGGTGCAGACGCAGTATAGTTATAGTTGATCTTGGTGAAGCTGAGTGAAAACGTCTCCCGTAGCACCGCGTTGGCATCACCGCCATTACCTAAGTTATTGTAGCGTGCGATCCTCGTGCTTTCTAATTCAACTCGCAAATAAAGTGCTTGCCCAGGGTCTTCGACGAAGTCAATGATGACTTTTTTCGCCGCTCCATCATAAGCTTGTTGGAGAAGGTAAGGGCTGCTGTTGTCCTGTTGCTTCGTAACAACGATTTCGGAGACGTCTGGCCTGTCGGCTTTGCGTACTCTATTTGTCGTAGTGTTGTAGCTATGTCCATATTCACTAAAGTGCGCGGTTTGCAGTTCAATCCAGTCCTTGTACTTGCCGCTTGTCACGCTGCCTTTAATCCCTTCATAGTTCATGTAGATCGGCATCACATCGCTCCTGACAAGGTACTTGAGTTGACAACCTGAAATTGTAATCGCACAGAAATGCCCGCGTCAATCGTCCGGCTGTGTGAAATGGCAAAATAGATTGGCGCCGCGAATACGCTGTTTTCCTGAGCGGCGGGCGTTAGCCCTCCGAGTGCTGATCGGATGCATACAGGTTGCAGAAATACACTCGGCGGACTGATGTCCGCCGCTCAGGAAAACAACGACTCACCCCAACAGTTCTTTCCACTTTTTGATGCGGACGGCGTCCAAAACACCATCGCGTTTGCCGCCGGCACACACGGAGCCGCGCACGGCGTACCAGTCGGGGTGGATGTCCTTGAGCTTCTTGACGTCTTCTGGCTTGAGTGAACCACCGAGTGCCACGGCGACGCCGCTGCGTTTGAGGCTTTCGACGAGTTCGCGGATTTCGTCCACACTCATGTGGTCGAGCAACGTCCGGCCATCTTTATTGAAGGTGTCGAACAGAAACGCCTTGTACCGGAAGCGTTTGGCGAACTTCACGACCTCGGCGGGCGGCACGGAGTTGGCCTTTTCCCAGTCGGCGTAGGCGACGGCGACCACTTCCATTGGCAACGGGACTTGCCGTTTCGTGACGAGCAAATCTTCGCCCCAGGCAGGCCCGCCTTTGTAACCCGCCAAGCCCCACTTCACGTAATTCAGTGGCAATTCGAGGTGCCAGTGGGCTGCTGTCAAGACGTTTTCCGACCATTCCCCCAGTGCCGCACTGACCGGAACCCGACCGTTGACCACTTCCAAGACCGCCGCGACGGCTTCGTGGTGGGCCATGCCCAGCGAGCCTTTGGTGGGGTCTTTCACGTCAATCAAATCGGCCCCGGCTTCGAGGGCGACCCCCGCTTCTTCCGCAGTCCGCACGCTGACCAGCAATCCGACCTTCGGCCTTGCGATCTTGGTCGGGGCGGTGGCGGTGGCACTCGTGGTCTTGAACGGTGCGTGGCCCTTCGCGGCCCTCTTGGCCTTTTCAGTCATGACAGTTTGAACCCTTCTACTCGAAAGAAAAACGTGTTCCCGCGACAGGGAACGAACGTTACGGGCCGCAGTTCGCGGAATGTTAACCCAAACAGCCCGGCTTCAACATACCAGTCTTCGGCGTTCAGGTGCCGCCCGCGATCGGCCACGAACGCCGCCTTCGTGGGATAACTCAAACAACCGGCCAATTCTCCGACCCCCACGATGCCGCCTCGGAACTCCGTCGCGGCTGTTAATTCCGGCGTTGTGACCCATTCCCAGGCTTCCGAACGCTCGTCGATGGTCTTGGAAGCATGAATGAGCACTGGCCCCCGGCGGAGCGCGTTCCAGGTCCGGACTTCGACTGATTTCACGCCCGCCGCTAAAAGTGCGGCCCAGGGTTGCTTGACGGACAAGGCAAACCAAGCTTCGGGTGTCGCCTGATCTGTCGCGTCAGCCGCGAATTTCATGATGGTGCCGCCTGAATACTGTCGTGAGATTCGGTCCATTCCCAATTTTCTAGCACGAGGTGAACTCCGGAGTTTTGCTAAAGCTCAGTTGTGAACTAAAGACTATCAGTCCTGAAATTTCGCGGGTCGCAAGTTGGCTCTTTCCCCCTACTGCGATCCCGCACGCTCTTGCGTAACGGAACGATCCGATGCCGGTCCGTTTGGCTGCCAACGAAGAACTTCCTGGTCCCCTCAAGGGCTACCGGCTCATCGACCGCCTCGGTCGCGGGGGCTTCGGCGAAGTTTGGAAGGTCGAAGCGCCGGGTGGTTTACTGAAAGCGATGAAGTTCGTCTTCGGTGACCTCGATGCCATTGACGACGACGAGAGTCGCCCCGCCGAACAAGAACTCAAAGCGCTGAACCGCGTCAAGTCGATTCGGCACCCCTACATCCTGTCCCTCGAACGCTTCGATAAGATCGACGGCCAACTTATTATTGTGATGGAGTTGGCCGATCGCAACCTGTGGGACCGCTTTCGGGAATGTCGTACCAAGGCCCTGCAAGGGATTCCTCGCGACGAGTTGATGCGGTACATGGAAGAAAGCGCTGAGGCGCTGGACCTGATGAACGACGCTTATCAGATTCAACACCTCGACGTGAAGCCGCAAAACATCTTCTTGATCCACAACCACATTAAGGTTGCCGACTTCGGCTTGGCCAAGGACTTTGCGGGCGACCGGGGCACGATCACCGGCGGCGTCACGCCGGTCTATGCCGCACCGGAGACGTTTGAAGGGTACGTGAGCCGGTTCACGGATCAGTACAGTCTTGCCATCGTGTTCCAAGAATTGCTCACGGGGCGGCGCCCGTTTGACGGCGCGAACACGAAGCAACTGCTGATGCAGCACTTGAACGGTCTGCCGGATTTGTCCCCGTTGAGTCTCGCCGATCAGCCAATCATTGGTCGCGGCTTGAACAAGAAACCTGACGATCGGTGGCCGAGTTGCATGGCGATGGTGCAAGCACTGAAGCAGGCGGGAATGGAGACGAGTCCCGGTAGCCAGTCGCCTCAACAAGATCGGGGGCGAGTCTCGGCACCCGTTCAAAGTTATCTTCCAGTCGGTTCGACGAATCCTTCGTCGCCGCCAAACGGAATCCGCCAAACCAACCCGAATCTGACGAACGCCCCTTACGGCCCCTCCGCGAAATCGCCGGGTGGTTCGGGCGCACAGGTCGTCACGCAACGACCGTTGGTGACGCCAATCCAATCCATCGCACGTCTCGTGACACCGCAGGCGGCCAATGGCTTGACGGTTCCGGGGCAAACGCTGCAACGGGAGCAGATCTTTCAGACGGGCCGGATGACGAGCCTCGGCATCGCGCCGCCCGAACAATCCGGTGACGGGGTTCTCTTTCCCGCCGTCGTCGTGTGTGTCGGTCAATCGGGGTTGGCAGTGGTTCGGAAATTGCGCCAGTTTATCCGCGAGCAGTTCGGCAAACCGGACGCCATCCCGACGTTGCGGTTCTTGTACATCGACACCGATCCGGAAGCCGGGAGCCTCGCCATCGAAGGGCAAGACGCGCTTTCGGGCAAGGATGTCGTCATTGCCAAATTGAACCGCCCCTCCCACTACTTGCAGAACAGCACCACGCCGAACGTTGAACAGTGGATCCCGTCGAACGCGCTGTATCAACTGCCGAAAAACCCTGGGTCCACCGGGGGACGGCGGGCTTACGGTCGGCTGGCGCTGTGCGACAACTTCCGGATCGTGGCGCAGCGGATTCGGCAAGAAATTGAAACGTTCTTGACCAGTGACGTACTGGACAAAGCGGGGAAGCAAACAGGTCTCGGGGTGCGGACCAACCGACTTCGGGCCTACGTCGTGACCGGGTTAGCGGGCGGGACGGGTTCGGGGATGTTCCTGGACTTGGCGTACATCCTGAAGCACGAACTGCGATCCGTGGGCTATCGCAAGCCGGAAGTCACGGGCATCCTGTTGGTGCCCCCCGCCGATTCGACGACGCCCCAGAACGTGGCACTCGCCAACACGTATGCGGCCCTGAACGAAGTTCACCACTTCTCATCCGGCAATCGGTATCAGGTGAAGTTCGATCAAAACGAATCGCACATCGTGGATAACGACGGCCCGTTCACCCGGTGTGCGCTCGTGCAACTGCCGAAAGGCTCGAAGCCGAAGGACCAACAACAAGCCCACGGCTTGGCGGCCCGAGGGCTGTTCGTCGAACTGCTCACCACCGCCGGGCGGACCATCGACACCGCGCGTGCAACGGTGCCGATCACGGGCAACGTTGCGGCTCCGGTGGTGCAAACGTTCGGACTGCATCGGTTAGCGTGGCCCCGCAGCGAACTGCTTACGCAAGCCACGTCCCGGTTCAATCGGCAACTTCTCCAACGCTGGGCAATCCGGGAAGCGTCCCACTTAACCGAACCGCTCAAGGAGTGGTTGGATGGGCTTTGGGCTAAACAACAACTCGCACCCGAAGCCGTGCTGGCCCGCTTCCAACAGGTGGCGCAGGAAGCCATACGTGAATCACCCGAGGCCGTGTTTGAAGCGGCCGTGGATACCCTCCGAACCCGCACCCCTGGCGCCGGACGGATGGACGCCACAGCGGCATGTGGGGTGTTGGAGCAACTGTTGAACTTGGTCGGCAAGCCTGATGGCGAACAGGTTGGCAGTTTGGAAGCGACCATCCAAATTACCGCGAAGAAGATCGGCACAGAGGCCGAAGCCG
>JANLRE010000046.1:0-4214 GCA_031368205.1 Fimbriiglobus sp.
CTCGATATGGGGACGGGTGCCCGCTACAGCATTCCGGCCAAAATCTTCCTAGCAATGAGGCGGACGGCCAGCCTCTCTCGTCCTTTGGTCCCGGCTCCAGTCGCACCGCCAACGCTTCCGAATTTCGGCCAAGCCTTGCCACCCTTGAACCTGTTGCCGACGGCGGACCGCGACCTGAGCAAATACCCAACGCCGCGTCCGGTGCCTGCCAACGAGAACGGCTGGCCGAAAAACACGTCCACGGCGGCATTGACCAGCACGCAACGGTTTCCCTCGACGACGCAATTCCCGTCCACCGCGAAGGGAAACGCCAATACACCGCCGCAACGAACCGCCGAATTTCGTTCGCCGACACCGACTGTGGAGAACGTCCGCACTCTGATGCAGGACCGGACTCCGCAACCGACTCCCGTGATCGTGAACCGATTGAAGCCCGTCGAAACCGCTTCCACGTGGCTACCACCGAAGTTGCCCACACCCTTATCGCCACCCGCGCCGGTTTTGCCGCCATCCTCGCCGACGTTGCCATCCACACCATCTGCGGCACGTTTAGAGCCAGTGGCTGCGGTTCCTGTTCCGTCTGCAATTGCGCAAATTGCGTCGTTCAATCCGGTTCTGGAACCGAAAATCGTTCCCGTGGCTGTTTTACCGCCAGTCGTGGAACAGATTCCAGTGATTCCAACTTTTGTCGTTCCTGAATTGTCAGCGCCAACACCGAATGAACGGGTCCCGTTGTTTCCAAAAATTACGGTGCCGATCGCTGTGTTACCGACAGTCCCCGAGACGACCTCAGTGACGACCTTGGTGACGACCTCGGTTCTCCCAAAAGTTGTCGTCCCAATGGTCGTGGTGCCAATCGTTCCGCAGAAACCGATTCCGGCCCCGGTGTTCGCAACGAACTCGCTGGCACTGCCGCCGACACAGCCCGGCACGTCCACGGTTGTGTTGCCGAATATCGTCATCAAACCGCCTGAATACGTGCCGGTTCCACTTTCGGACATCGAATTGGAATCAAAACCCGTGACTCAACTAACAGTGGCGCGACCCGTCGTACCTCCGGCGTTGACACGAACACCAACGCCGGTGGCAACCGCCAGTCCGAATAGCGCTCCGCTAACTTCTACACTGGCACCGCCGGCACAGTTTCCGATCATCGCCCAGTTACCTGTTTCTGGACCGACGGCCAAGCCCGTTGTTCATGTGGAAACCGTGTCAGCAATGTCCACGGTTGAAAGTCTGTTGCTGCCGCTACCGAACGTGATGGCGGATGAGATTCAACCGTTTGTTCACAACTTGTTCACGGCCATGCGCCCCTCCATCCGGGAACGGGGCGCGACGGCACTGGCTGAATGTCGCTTTGGCTCCAAGCCTGAAGTGAAGGCCATCATCGCCCGCGCGGCGTTGCTCGACCCCGCACCGAACGTCCGAGCGACCTGTATCAAGTTGCTTTCCACGCTGGGTTATCACGAAACGACGTATCTCGATTACCTCGATGCCTGCGCGGATTCCGCTCATCCGCAAGTCAAACAAGCCGCGATTGATGCCTTGGCGAAGCTCACGTCCCGAAATTAACTGACCCGATTAGGGCTGACTCATGACACTTCCGAAACCGCCGGACACGTTCATCGCATTCACCCAACAATACCCCGCCGTCGCCGAAGCGTGGCGGTTGATTCAAGACGCAGGAACGGTCGGCCCGCTCGACGAAAAAACGCAACGACTCGTGAAACTCGCCGTGGCCATCGGGTGCTTGCGGGAAGGCGCCGTTCACTCTGCCGTGCGGAAAGCGATTGCCGTTGGCGTGACCGACACGGAGATGGATCAGGTCATCACCCTGGCCGCAGGGACGCTGGGGTTCCCGTCAACAGTAGCGGTATACTCTTGGATCCGGGATGAGTTGGCGAAACGAAGTGCATGAAGAAGTGATGGTCGATTCATTCCAATTCTGAGTCTTTCCTGAGCGGAGGACGTGAGTCCTTCGAGGTTGCGGTTGCTCGGAGGACTCACGTCCTCCGCTCAGGAAGACGTAATGGATACTTCGATTTACACCAACGATTCGAGCAAATACTTCAGCTTCCGGACCTCGGGTTCGATCGGGAACGGGTTGTCGGGAACGTCGCGGATGTCTACCGTTAGGGTCCGCTCGTACTTGTACCGTTCGAGTTGCGTGACGATCCGACCGTACTCGAGTTCGCCCTGTCCCACGCGGACTTGGAACAACTCGGGCTTCGATCCGCTATCCCGCAACTTCGTGTGGCGAACGTAGGGGAACAGGGCGTCGTAATTCTGCGGCCCGTTCGGGTTGATGAGATAGTGGCTCGGATCGAGTGTGATCCCCAAACCGGAGATGCGGCGGCACAACTCCATCGTTCCCAACGGGTCGGCAGTCAGGGTATCCGATCGGGTGTCCACGGTCAGAATCACCCCTTCGGCTTCCGCGATTTTGTTCCACTCGGTCAGCCGACTGATTTCGGTGTTCAAATCCGAACCAAGCGCTGCGGCGGCGATCGTCAGAACCGGCACCGCCAATAGTCGCGCCAACCGGCACACGGCCCGCAACTGTGTGCGGCCTTCGGGACCGTCCGGTTGGGCGGGTTCAAAATCAAAGGCCGCGAACGGTAGGTTCGCGGTTTTTAGCTTCTGGGCAATTCGGGTGACATCGCTGGCAACCTCCGAGGGACGCAAGTGCGGCCCTTGCTCGTGCAGGGCAAGATCGGCTTTCGTGAAGTGCATTTCCCGAATGACCCGGAGGGCGTCCTCGAGCGCGAGCTTACTGAAGCACAACGTGGAACAAGCAACAAACACGGTGAACCCCCCACGGTCCGATCTAACGTCCCGCGCGGCACCAACGGTGTTGATGCGCGAGGTCGGCAGAACAACATTTGCGCCGGGGCGGCGCAACCCCCTCACTTGCCGCAACTGCGACGAAGTGATCCCCTGAACACAAGCGAGTGCCATACCCAGACCCGAACCCGGATGCAAGCATTTACTGCCACAAAAGCCCGATTTTGCCCTCCATTTTTCCCAGCGATGGCGGTATCTACCCGGCCCACACCCGGCACGGCGAGAGGCAGAACATGGGCAACAACCCTGGCCACGAGTGGCTGCGAGGTTTGGATGAAATCGAACACGCCATCGGCGCGTGTCTCTCGACGTTGGACCACCGCGAAGCGCGCGTCACGGACCTGTTCCGGGATCACGGTCGCCCGATTCGGGATGTCACCCGATTGCTGGATTCGCAATCCCTTGCCACCGGGTGGGCGGAGCGGCTGGCCAAAGCCAACGCCCACGCCGAACAAGCGGAGTCGCTAGTACAGGAAGTGAAAGTCGAGTGGGATCGGTGGCGTGAAGCGCTGACCACGTGGCAACGGTTGGTAGAACAGTTGGCGACGAACAGTGCGGACACCCGAGCAGTTTTCGAGGCGATTGCCAATGTCACGAATCACGGTCATCATCCCGGCGGCGGGTAGCTCCACCCGGTTCGGCGGGCCGGAGAAGAAGCCGTTTCTCACGCTCGACGGCAAGCCGATCTGGCAACGGTCCGTCGAACTCTTCTGCAATCGCGTCGATGTGAGTCACGTCTTCCTGGTCATCAGCCCGGATGATCGAGACGAGTTCCGCCAGAAGTTTGGTGGCAAGATTGCGCTGGTTTACTGCAACGTGTCCGTCGTTGATGGTGGGGCGGAGCGATTTGAATCGGTGGCGAATGCGTTGGCGCGCGTGCCAAGTGATGGCGAACTGGTTGCCGTTCACGATGCCGTCCGCCCGCTGACGTCCGCCGCCCACATTGACGCCGTGTTCCAGGCCGCGACCGAACACGGCGCTGCAATGTTGGCGATTCCGGTGGCCGATACCTTGAAGAGGGTCGATCCGACCACCAACCGCATCACGGAGACCGTTCCCCGCGCCGGGTTATGGCAAGCGCAAACGCCTCAGGTGTTCCGCCAGGATTGGTTGATTGATGCTTATGCACGTCGTGCAACGTTCCCCGGTACCATCACGGATGATGCCCAACTTGTCGAAGCTGCCGGGCACGCCGTGGTGGTGGTTTGCGGCTCGCCGTTGAACTTCAAGATTACGACAAAAGATGATTTCACCTTGGCTGAAGCCGTCCTCAACCCCAAGCCGATCGACCCACCCAAACCCACACGTGCCTTCCACGACGAGCCGGCGTGGTGAGAGATCGGTTCAATGCTTTGGGTAAGAGGTTTCGC
>JANLRE010000452.1:0-3948 GCA_031368205.1 Fimbriiglobus sp.
TGCGGGAGAAGGCGGTGACGATGGGGAAGATCGCCGACATCCTGACGCAACGCGGCCAGACCGACGAGGCCCTGCGGATGTGCCAAGACGAGATCATGCCAGCTTTTCAGCATCTTGGGGCAGTTTGGAATGTTGCACGAACGTGGAGCAGGATCGCCGACATCCTGACGCAACGCGGCCAGACCGACGAGGCCCTGCGCATCCGCCGCGAGGAGGAACTGCCCGTCTACGAACGCCTCGGCGACGTGCGGGAACTCGTCATGACCCGTGCTAACATCGGTATTGTCCTGCTGCAAAAACCATCACCGACGGAAGCGGAAGTGATGGAAGCTGTCGAGCATCTCCTCTGGGCACTCGCCACCGCCAAGAAGCACCAGTACGCGGAGACGGCCCAACTACGGGAGACCGTGACGCAACTGCTTGGCTCGGCGTGAATGTCACTTCAACCACATGAATTTTCGCCCTTGCACGCACCCCCTCGCTTTGGTATTCCGCACGCTGTTTCCCAGGGGGGCGGCGTATGAAGGTGGGGGTTGTAGTGGTGTTGGGGCGGGGGGTGCTTCTCGGGGCGTTGTTGCTTTCCGGGGGGTGTTTTTGCACAGCCGAACACATGATTCGACCGCCGTCGCCGGTCAAGTCGGGGTTCAACCCCGTGGACATTGTGGACGCGGCGGCGGAAGCGGACGCCCACCAACTTTTGGACGGTCGCAAGTTGTACCAGGTGGCGGAGCGGATTCGCCAGGAACAACGGCCGGCGGTGGCGTGTGCGAAGCGGTCGGTGTTGGTGCTGTCCGGGGGCGGGGCTTACGGGGCGTACTCGGCAGGGGTGCTCGTCGGGTGGACGCAAACCGGGCAACGACCGCAATTCGACGTGGTCACCGGGATTAGCACCGGGGCGTTGATCGCGCCGCTCGCCTTCCTCGGGCCGCAATACGACGACCAACTCCGGACCATGTACACAACGATGCGGGAACAAGATCTGTTCCGGATCAAGAAGTCGATCCGGACGATCTTTGCGGAATCACTGGCGGACAACGCGCCGTTGGTGCGCAAGCTCGAAGAGACCGTGACACCAGACCTGTTGAAGGCGATTGCGGTGGAACACTTGAAGGGACGCCGGTTGTATGTTGGCACAACGGAACTGGACGGCCGCCGGCAAGTCGTGTGGGACTTGGGGGCCATTGCCGCCCACGGCACCCCGGCTGATCTCGAATTGTTCCGCAGCGTGGTTCTCGCCTCCGCCGCGATACCGGGGTTCTTCCCGCCGGTGCGAATCCCCGTGGAAATTGAAGGCAAACTGTACGAAGAACGCCACGTCGATGGCGGCGTGAGTGCGGCCCTGTTCTTCCGCCCCCCGTATGTCCCACCCGAGAAACGGACCGATCCGACCGCAACTTCACTTTACGACACCGACCTGTACATCTTGGTTGCCGGGAAACTGTACGCCGACCCGGAGCCGGTCAAAGCCCGTGCGTTGTGGATCGCGGGGAGCAGCGTTTCGGCGTTACTGTTCGCCCAAACTCGCGGCGACTGTATGCGACTGTACACGGCGTGCGTGCTAACCGGCATGAACTACCGGATGACGGCGATCCCGATGGACGTGCCGATTTCGTTTGCGAGTACGGACTTCGACCCGGTCGAAATGAGCAAGTTGTTCCACGAAGGAATTCGTCAGGTGACATCCGGGAATCCGTGGCGTGTCAGTCCGCCCGGCCTCGAACGGGGCGAAGGGGTGTCGCAACGCAGCGGCACGATCCTCACCCGACTGGCCGGCGAGAAAACGCCCCTGGCCGAGACCCCCGGCACCCCCGTGCTGTGGCCACCGACCTCCGCCCAAGGCATCCCGGTCCGTCGGGACACGCTGTCGAAGTGACGATTTTGCGGACCGCCCCTCAATTTTCACACTAGTTCGCTGAGAACATGCGTAAGTTGCGGGATATTTTCGCTCTTCCGTCTGATTTTTTGTGCCGAGGCGGGAATCCTGTTCTAAGCTGCCTGTTGTTCGTCCCCTATTGCCTTGCGGCCCGTCTTGTGGAGTCCCGTCATGACGACCCCCGAATCGTCCACCGATATTGAGTCAACGCTCTCCCCGTCACCGTTGGTGCAACGCACATTTGGTGAACCCCGGTTCCATACCGAAGGGGACATAGCCGCCGTGGCGTTTGCATCGGACGGCACCCTGTGGTCGATTGACGAAGCGGGCCTGTTGCGGCACTGGTCGCACGACGGCCACCTGCTGAAGCGGACCTACCTGAGCGACCTCGAAACCCTCTGGTGCTTCTCGCCGAACGCGAAACTGCTGGCCAGCGGCAACGACGACCTCCTGTTGTGGGACGTGACCAGCGGGCAGTTGCTGCAACGCATCGAACAAAAAGCGTGGCTGACCGCACTGGCGTTCAGCCCGAACGGTGCGATCCTGACGACGGGCCACGACGATGGCACGGTCAAGTTCTGGGACGCCACGACGCAAAAACTTCTCGGCGAAGTCAAGGGCCACCCGAGCGCGGTCTCCGCGATTGCGATTTCACCGACCGGCAAACACATCGCCACCGCCGGTGAAGATCGCATCGTCCGCGTTTGGGAAGGCACGACGCACAAGCTCATCGCGGAACTCAAGAGCCACACCGACCGCATCCCGTCGTTGACGTGGTCGCCGGACGGCACGTTGCTCGTCTCCGCCGGTTGGGACACTTCCGCACGGGTTTGGCGACTCGGCGAAACGGACCCGTTGATTCTGCTGAACAGTCACGCGGAGCAAGTGGTGTGCGTTGCGTACAACAGCGACGGGCGGCACCTCGCCACCGCCGATTCGGACAACGACATCTACCTTTGGAGCGATGCGGCCACGGGGAAGGTCGGGCACATTCTGCGCGGCCACGCGGACGAAGTTCGCTGTCTTTGCTTCAGCCCAGACGGAACGAAGCTCGCCTCGGCGGGAGCCGATCGCGTCGTTCACGTTTGGGACGTGAGTGCCGGGAAGTTGCTCGCCGGACCGAACCCGAAAGGCAAGCACGCCGTTGCCGCGTTCACCCTGAACGGCAAGTTGACGCTCGCCAGCACCGGCGGCCCGAACTTCCGGTTGTGGGATGTCGTCACGGGCGTGGAAGTCCCGCCGAGCAACGACGGCCCGGCGTACTCCGTGGCCACCAGCGGCGGTTGGCTCGCGGTCGGCGGCACGGACCACTTCACGCGGCTGTACGATTTGAACAACCTGAAAGCCGAACCGAAACGACTCGAAGCGACCAAGCCGCCGATCGGCTCCTTGGCGATTCATCCGAACGGGGAACTGATTGCCCACACCAGCCCGGCGGACGGTCTCGTGTGGATTTGGAGTCCGAACGGGACCGAAGCGCAACTCATTCTGATCGAAGCCGCCGACGGTTGCACGTTGGAAGACGTGGTGTTCCACCCGGACGGCACACGGGTCGCCGTTGGCGGAATCGACTACCTCTCGACGGGAGAACGCGACGGCGCGGTGTGCGTCTGGGATCTCCTGACCAAGGAGAAACAGGCGACGTTCGACAACGGCGTCTACGCCGTGGCGTTCGACCCGAGCGGGCGTTACCTCGCGGGTGCGGGGATCAACGATAGCGTCTACATTTGGGACATGGCACTCAACGACAACATTTTCACGCTCGAAGGCCACCAGGAGCGCATCAACGCCGTGACGTTCAGCCCGGACGGCAGCTACCTAGTGTCCGGCGGCGACGACATGACGGTCCGGGTGTGGGACATCCTGAGCGGCCGGCTGATGGTCATCCGCGAGTTCGACTCGCCGATCCAATCGCTATCGTTCAGCCCCGACGGCAAGAGCCTGTTCAGCGGCAACGGCAACACGACGTGCTACCAAATGAACTTCAAGAAACTGCTCGACGACTGATCCGAGGTCGGGGTTCGGGTAATCGGGACTGGCAGGTAGCGCAAAGCCCACGGATTATTATCCGTGGG
>JANLRE010000083.1:0-2632 GCA_031368205.1 Fimbriiglobus sp.
TGACGGGCCTCGAAACTCGACCACGACCTACAAAACGTGAACCTGTAATTAATGTCCCGAATCATCCCGCGGCGGGGCGCCGCCGGCGCTGCGGATGTCGTTCTTTTCTGGTTTTTGCTTGCCTTGCTTTTGTCCGGGCCGACCGGCCCGTTTGCTACTGCCGCAACCCTCTCACTGCGACGGCAGGGGAAGGCCCTGCAACTCCCCAAGGTCCATGCGGGCTAACCGGATCGCGGCTTCAAGGTCTTCCTTGTGCTTCGTGATTGCCAGAGTGTCGCCGCGCTTCTCGGCTTGCTCGGCGAGCAGTTTGTAGTTCTGGCGGGCGGCTTCGATTTCCGGTTCCCACACGTCCTGGCTCATGCCTTCCAACCGCATCAACCACGTCATGTAGTATTGGCTATTGGCCATCGCGGACCGCGCTTCGGCGAGGAGTTTGGGGTCTGCGGTCGGGTCGGCGGACAGCTCATCGACGAGGCTTTTCAGTTCGCCACTCGCTTCGGGTAACTTCTTCGCCAGCATTTGTGCTTTGGCGCGTTCCAACCGCAACCTACGGGCTTCCCCGATGCAGTCCGGTGGCAATGCTGCCAGCGCCGCGTCATACTTTTCGACCGCAGTTTGATAATCCGCTTCCGCAGCCGCAGCTTCCGCCGCCCGAATCTGTACGGCGGCGTTGTCCAGTTTCTTGTAATCTTGGCCCGGCCCGAGGTGCCACACCCCGACGCCGACGGCGGCCAGTACCCAGGCGGTCAGGAGAAAAATGCGAAGAGCCAAACGGCACCTCCTACAGGTAAAGGTTCAACACGATCAACACTAACGTCGCGCCACCGTCGAAGCCACACCAAACCGGCGGGCGGTTTCTGCTTTTGTAGGTCGAGTCGAGTCTTCGAGGCTCGACAGTGCGGAACCCGAAATCACTGCCACACGAGAAGTCGTTGCGGGTTCTGTCGGGCCTCGCAAAGCCTCGACCACGACCTACAAGACGCCCACTTTCTTCGACACACCAAACCGGCGGGCGGTTTCGCGGGGGTGGCGACCTGGTGTCCAGCGGGTGCCGATCAGGTTCAGGGCGAACGGCAACAGGGCAATGATCGCCGTGCCAACGCCGACGCACACCAGAGCGATTTCGCGGGCTTTGAACTTGCTCTCTTCGGGCGGCGAGGCGCGTTCGTCGATGCGGGAAATGAGGTCGGTGCTCAGGTGTTTTTCGTTCCCGTCGTGGTACGTTCCACTGAGCCGGGTGGCGACTTGGCGCAGGGTCGAAACGTCTTGGCGGGACGAGTGCCCGGCGATGTTCTTGCCGACTGTGGGACTGCCGACGCCGATGATCGCCACGTTGTTCCCAATGGACATAGGCATCTTCGGCATCCCGGTCGCGGGGACGGTGTCGCCGTCCGTGATGAGCATCAAAATCGCCGAACCGGGGTTCCACGGCTTCGCCAGTTCGGCGGCTTGTTCGAGGCCCGCGAAGATGTTCGTTTCCCCCGCTTTGAAGGCGTGGCGCATCGGCAGTTCGGTCAGGATGTTGCGGATCACTTCGCGGTCGGCGGTGTCTTTAACGACCGGCTTCGCGTCGGTCCACACGGCAATCACCGTCGTCTTGTACTTCTCCGCCGACACCCGTTCAAAGAACGAGTGAATCAAATCGGCGGCCCGTTCGGCCCGCTTCTGTTTGCCACTCGGCCCGGCGTCTTCGAGTTGCATACTCGGCGACACGTCTAGCACCATGACCAGGTGCCGGTATTCGGATTCGCGGATGAACCCGGCCCGGTGAGCTTTGGCGGGAAGGAAGAACAGTGCTGTCAACCCGTAGGCCACTGCGGTGAAGGCGAGCATTCGCAACACGGCCACGACTGCTGCCACGGGCAACAGCGTGCCCGCCCGATTGCCGAACGCCAACGGCGCCGCCCGCGTCACCCGGCGGTAGTGCAAAAACTCCGCGCCCGTGACCAGCACGAACGCCGTCGCCGCCGCTAGCAAGCCGTATTGAATGGCGTCGGCTTCTACCACGGCGTGTACCTCAGTCCAAAGTGCGCCAGCGTGCTGAGGGCGATCAGGATCAAGCCCATCAAGGTGTACGGGCGGTAGTGATCGACGGTCTCGACGAACGTCGGCGTGAACTTCACCTGCTTCATCGTGTCGATCTTTTTGAACACCACACCCAACGCATCCGGTTCATCGGCGCGGAACGCCTCCCCGCCCGTTTCGCGGCAGATCGTCATCACTTCGGCTTGCGGATCGAAGTTCGCCGCGATCACGCAGAAGACCGTGATGTTCGCGTCTTTCAGTTCCTTCGCCAGTTCATTTTCCGCGCCGATCAGGTCATAGCTTTCGCCATCAGTCACGATCAAAATCATCCGGTCGCCTTCGTCGCGGCTCATCAACTCCTTTTTCGCCCCGCGCAAAACCTTGGCGATGGCCGTGCCCCAAAATGCGGGCGGCGTCATGTCCGGTTTCATGAACGGGAACGAACACCGAATCGCCGACGGGTCGGAGGTCAACGGTACCCAGTGGACGAACGCATCGCCGAAAAACGTCAGCCCGAAGGCGTCGCCTTTGCGGTAATCCAAGAACTTATCAATCGCCTTGGTCGCGCCGTCGTAGCGGTTGCCGTCGCCGTAGGAAGCCATCATAC
>JANLRE010000111.1:0-6443 GCA_031368205.1 Fimbriiglobus sp.
CGGACCCGCGTGGTGTGCCCGCCGGGGGTGAAGCGGACCGGGGACACGGCGTACCAGGGGACCGGGTTGGCACCCCCACCCGGCGGCCCCGGACACGGCCTGCATAACCGGATGTTCGCCTGAGTCGATGTGGGGAGGGGGTGTTCCACCCACACCATCGCTGCCAGCTATTGCGCAGCGACTCTAACGGCGCACGATCCGAACCCAAATACCGTACCAGCAGCGTGTTGACATTCTTCATGCGTGAACTCCTGGAGTGCATTCGTCATTCACACGTCATCGACCGTCATCGCCCTTGCACGCCGGAAGACTGGTGTGCGACTCGTCCACCTGCCACACTTCGCCCGAAGTCAATTCGATGGCCAGGTGCAAACCGCCGAACCCCGCCCCCGTGTCGATGCAGAACAAATGGCCGAGGTCGAGGATGTCGCACTGCGGCGAGTGGCCCACGATGCCAACTTTGCCAGACATATGCCGGCCCGGAAAGCCATCGTCGAGAGAACGCCAACGCAGCGTGGCGACATCTTGTTGATCCAGGGGCAAGTCGGGGTCGTAACTGGCGTGCGTGAAGAAGTGGCTCGCCGTCTCGTGGTAGTCGCGGCACCCCTCCAGAAACTGAAAGTGACGTGACGGGATCGAGGACTTTTCGAGCGGGTCGGAAACGCAAGGGGCGTGGCCTGATTTCAGACCAATTTCAGACTAGTTCAGAGCAGAATAGTTCCTTTGCGAGGTGCAAGAAACGACGGTAACCCAACGAAAAAAGCCAGTTACGATGAATCGTAACTGGCTTTAAGGTGGAGGCGCCGGGAATTGAACCCGGGTCCCGTGGCACTAACAAGCCGGTCTCTACGTGTGTAGTTTGTCGTTCGTTCCGGCCTACCCTGCGGCCGCCGGATGTTCGTTCCCAGTGCTCCAGACAAACGAGGGTCACTGCGAACTATCGGTCAGAAAGTTTAGCGGGCACGGCCACCGAACCGGACTTGGTTGCCCTCATCCTCTGGTGCCCACGAGCCTGACTTGGCGTCCGAACAGCAATCTTTCAGGCGAAGACTACGGAACGGGGCAGGTAATTACTTACGCTGCCAAAGAAAACTGCGGTTCAGCAGTTAAATTTTGATTGGCTTTTTACGAGGCCAGCCGATCAACCTCGACACGCAACCCTGCCCATCACTTTGCCCGGTCGAAACCAGATCGCCCCCGGACTGGTGCTGGCAAGCAGCACCAGAACTATACGCAGTCGAGGAGAAAGTGGATAGTGGACAGAGGTTAGTGGATAGCAAGAAAGTCATACTTCTGCCTTGCTTTCCACTAACCACTATCCACTAACCACTACTCGTACTCGCTTTTCGCGGACTTCGGTGGCGAACATGGCTAGCACGTCGGCGATGGGTTTGGGGCCGAGGTTGCGTTGGTTCTGGTCGGGGACGGACTCGTCGCGGACGGCGATGGTACCGTTCACGGCGTCCTTCTCGCCGACGACTAACAAGTACGGCACCTTGTCCATCGAGCCTTGGGCGACTTTCGAGCCGATCTTCTCGGCGCGGTAGTCTCCGGTGACGCGGTAGCCGGCGGCCTTGAACTGCTCCTCGATCTGCTTGCCGTACTCGGCGGATTTCTCGCTGACCGTGATAATCCGGGCTTGCTCCGGGGCCAACCACAGCGGGAACGACCCGGCGAAGTGTTCGATCAGAATGCCGCAGAAGCGCTCCATGCTGCCGAACGGGGCGCGATGGATCATGACCGGACGCTTCATCGTGTTGTCGGATGCCGCATACTCCAATTGGAAGCGTTCCGGTAGGTTGTAGTCCAGTTGGACCGTGCCGAGTTGCCATTCGCGGCCAATGCAATCCTTCACGATGAAGTCGATCTTCGGCCCGTAGAACGCCGCTTCGCCGATGCCGATGGCGTAGTTCAAGCCACTGGATTTGACGATGTCCAACAGCGTCTTCTCGGCCTTGTCCCACAGGTCGTCCGGGCCGACGTACTTCTTGCTGCCCTGTTCCCGCAAACTGACCCGGACGCGGAAGTCGGTCAGGTTCAGCGTGTTCAGGATGAACAGCACCAGTTCCAGTTCGGACCGCAACTCCGATTCGACTTGCTCCGGGGTGACGAACAAGTGGGCGTCGTCCTGGGTGAAGCCGCGCACCCTAGTCATGCCGCCGAGTTCGCCGGATTGCTCGAAGCGGTACACGGTGCCGAACTCCGCGTACTTGATCGGCAGGTCGCGGTAGCTCTTCGGCCCGGCCTTGAAAATCTGGATGTGGTGCGGGCAGTTCATCGGCTTCAGCAAGTAGCCCTCTTGACGACTTAGCCACGTACTCAGTGCATGTTTCTTTGCATCTACCACGCTCACGTCAAGATCATTAACAATAGGCCTTTTTGATAACAATCGGTAGTCAAACAATAACTCCTGTGCCATAGTTTGCATTTCTTCAAAAGTACAGCGTGGCAGTTCTTGGTCAGGCTGTGCCGGATTCCCAGCTACGATACTCTGAAACAGGCCCAAGAAGTGATTTTCTTGGTCTTCAGTTAGTTGACCCTTTTCGAGTAGTGACAGCCATAGGTCCGCAGTGCCAACACTGGCATTCATATACATCGGCGGGAACTGGGCGTCGGCGTAGTACGGGAAGTGGCCGCTGGTGCGGTACATGTTCAAGTTGCCGATGTGCGGGGTGTACACCGGCGAGTAACCGCGTTTGACCAGTTCTTCGCGGATGAAGCTTTCGAGCAAGTACCGCAGGGTTGCCCCACGGGGCATCCACAGAATCATCCCTTGTCCTGCGACCTGCGAAATGGTGAACAGCTTCAGTTGCTTGCCGAGCAATCGGTGGTCGCGCTTCTTCGCTTCTTCGACTTGCTTGACGTAGGCGTCCAAAGACTTCTGGTCGAAGAACGCGGTGCCGTAAAGCCGCTGCAACACCTGCCGGGACGCATCGCCCTTCCAGTACGCCCCGGCGATGCTCATGAGCTTGAACGCCCCGACCTTCCCCGCGTTCGGGACGTGCGGCCCCCGGCACAGGTCGATGAACTCGCCCTGCCGGTAGAAGCTCACGCTGTCCCCGAGGTTCTGCAACGTCTCGTCGATGTGTTCAACTTTGAGCGGTTGTTTCAAGTCTGCGATCAGTTGCCGCCCGTCGGCGATGTTGCGTTCAAACCGCTCGAACGGCTCCGCGAGTTTGATGATCTTCCGCATCTCCTCTTCGATCTTGGGGAAGTCCTCCTCCTTGATCGGCGTCGGCGAGTCGATGTCGTAATAGAAGCCGGTATCGGTGGTCGGCCCGAACGCGAGTTGCACGCCGGGGTACAACCGCATCACCGCTCGTGCCATGATGTGGGCGCACGAGTGCCGCAACACGTCCAACGCTTCCGGTGCCTTGTCCGTCAGGATTTCAAAGCTGAGTTCCGGCTGCCCCGTCGGGAACTCGCGGTCGAGGTCCACAATCTCCCCGTTGACCTTGGCCGCCACCGCCGCCATCGCCAGCCGCTTCCCGATCGCTTCTGCAACGTCCCGAGGGCGGCTTCCGGCAGCGACTTCCCGCACCGACCCGTCCGGCAACTTCAACGCAATCTGCGACATAGCAAACTCCCTCTACCCCAGAGCCACACGAACGATCGTTCGTGTGGCTCCCGCCGTTCCCCAGACACCCACCAACCCGCAACGGTTCAGGATAGCGATCCGAAAAGCAGAACCCACACGGGTGCTTTTCAACGATGGGAAAACCGCGTCCGAGCCACAGGGTTTGTTGGAAGAAACGTCTTCTACCCCACCCTTTGCTGGAAATTTTCCAGCAAAGGGTGCAACGCCCGAAAAGGCGTCACGGGGTGAGGCATTTCGCGTAACCCGTTGCCATTGTTGATTTTGCACCCGCAATTCCAGAGTGACCTGGGGTGTCGCTGCGCTCAACCCCAGGGAAACTTATACCGACCGCTTCCGCCCCGCGAACGACCCGACTCCGAACAAGACGACGACTAGTACCAGGAACGGGACCAGAACCGGGACGTTGCTATCCGGCCACGGCTCGCCGAGAATGATGACATCTTTCATCTTCGTACCGAGGTCGATCAGCTTGGCAAAGTCTTCGGCGAAGCCGCCGAGCATCGCGGCGAGCAACGCGGCGATCGAGCCGCCCGCGATGTAGCCCGAACTCAACAGCACGCCGGGGCTGGAATCCCCTTCATCCGGGACTTTGCGGTATTGATCGACGAGCCAGCGGATCAGGCCGCCGAGGTAGATCGGCGTCGAGGCGGACAACGGCAGGTACACGCCGACCGCGAACGGCAACGACGGCACCCCGGACAGTTCCAACGTCAACGCGATCAGGACGCCGATCAGTACCAAATCCCACGGCAAATTGCGGTCGAGGACGCCGTCAATAATCAGCGCGACGAGTTGCGTCTTCGGGGCGTTGTACTTTTTGGTTTTGACCGACTCCCCGTTGTCTTGCTCGTTGATGACCCCGTTGACTGCGGGGTCGCAGAGGTACGCGACCGCGCCGGTGTCCGGGTCGATGAGGTACCGACCGGGCGGCACGTCGGGCTTCTCTCCGGGCTTGAGTTTGAACAGCGTCGCGTCCAGGTGCTTCTCGCGGGCGCCGATGTTCAGCACCCGGTAGGTTTTCGGGTCTGCCTTGTACTCGCCGACGACAACGTGGTCCGTTTCGGTCAGCCGTGCGGCATCGACTGTCACGGTCGGCAGGTTTTTCTTGGTGTAAACCGTGCCGGCTTGGTTCAGCAGAATCAGCACCAAGCCGACAACCAATGCCGATGTCAGCGAGCCGACCAGAATCGCGTATTGTTGCGCGATCGGTGTGGCCCCGAGCAAGTGCCCGGTTTTGAGCGCCTGTGAAGTCGTGCCGCCGTTGCTGCACGCAACACACACCACGCCAGCGATGGTCAGCGCGAGCAACTTGGTATCTTTCCCAATCGTCAACACCCCGACTTCGGAGAGCACGAGTAACAACAAGCAAGTCAGCAAAAGCGTGGCGACGGTCATCCCGGAAATCGGATTCGACGACGAGCCGATTTCCCCGGTGAGCCGTGACGAAACGGTCACGAACAGGAAGCCGAACAGCAAGATCATCACGGCCCCGGTCACCCCGGTCAGGTTGAACCCCAACCCCAACGCGGGAATCGCGGCCAGTGCGACCACCATGCCGACGCTGCCGAAGACGACGACAATCATCGGCAGATCCCGCTCCGTTCGCGGCACGACTTGGCCGCTTTCCGCGCCGCCTTGGCTTACTAAGTCGCGCAGCCCCGAAACCACCGAACTGACGATCACCGGCAGCGCCCGCAACATGCTGATGATGCCGCCCGCCGCGACCGCCCCGGCCCCGATGTACAAGATGTAATTCTTGCGGATCAGGTCGTAATCCATGTTGCGAATCAGACCCTTATCAATCCCCGAATCCGGGTCGATCTTGGAAATCGCCGGGGCGAGCGGTTGAGTAAGATTCTCCCCGAAGTACGCGATCATCGGCGTCAGCACCAAGTACGCCAGGACGCCCCCGGCCACCATAATGCTCGCAATGCGTGGCCCGATGATGTAGCCGACGCCGAGTAGCGGTGCGGACATCTCGCACCCCAACACCCCGGCCTTCAGGCCGACGGTTTTCCCTGCGGCGGTTGTTGTGAACAGGTTCTGTTCCGCCGTCTCTTTCCAAAGTTTGAACGCAGTCATCAAGAGTTGGTAAACAAAGCCGATGCCGAAGCCCATGAACAGCATCTGGGCCGTCTCGCCACCTTTTTCCCCGGCGATTAGCACGTCCGCACACGCGGTGCCTTCGGGGTACTTCAACTCGCCGTGTTGTTTCACGATGAACGCCCGGCGAAGCGGGATCATCATCAAAATCCCGAGCAAGCCGCCGAGTACCCCGACGGTCATCACCCGGATCACGTCGATGTCGTACCCGAGTATGAGTAACGCCGGCATGACGAAGCCGACGCCGAACGCAATCGATTCCCCCGCCGACCCGGTCGTCTGCACGATGTTGTTCTGGAGAATCGTCGTGCGGCCCAACACTTTAAACACGGTGATGGCAAGCACCGCGACCGGGATGGACGCGGAGATCGTTAACCCGACTTTCAGCACCAAGTAAACCGACGACGCCCCGAACAGGATTCCGAGTAACGACCCGATGACGACGGGCAAGATCGTGAACTCGGCAAGCTGGGCCGAATCGGGGACGAACGGCTTGAAGCTTTTCGCATCGGGTGCGGTGGACATCGGGGCAATCCGGGAGTCTAAGGGGACGGGCACGGAGAGAGGTGTTAGGTTCGCCAAGCGGCCGGCGAATGACAAGAGGAAATGACGATCGGTTTTCGGATTTGCAAGCGAGCCGCGACAGTATGATTCCCTAAGCGGAGGGTGTTAGCAAATTTTTCTGGCACTCAGTCGTCAACGGGTTTTCGGCCCTGAAAGGGACGTTCTGTCAGCCCAGGGC
>JANLRE010000112.1:0-7934 GCA_031368205.1 Fimbriiglobus sp.
AGCACACTCTCCCCGCCGCAGCTGCCCCGTCCACCGTGGATACACAGCCGTGCCGTCCGCGACATGTCGCACGCCCCGTGCCATGGCGTACAGAAAGATCACCCCATTGACCCTCTGGTGGTCTTTGCCGTGGAACCGGCCCTGTAACATGTCCGCCTGCCCGTTTTCCAGGGACACAGTGGGGGGGCATCGCCCCGCGTCCAGGTACCAACGGCCTGCATGAACCGTGTGGTCCGTGACCACGCGACCCGACTTCAGCGACAACGGTTCGCCTTCGATACTGCGGACGTGATCGACCAACATGAGCGGGCCGTCCGGCAACCGCACCCGCGTGGGGAACGCATCAATCGGCGCAAACGTCGGCCCGAGCACGTCGCCAATTTTGCCGGCGGCGAACCGGAAACACTCGTCCGTTGACAGCGAACGCGGCGGCTCCTGGGACGACCAAACGGAGCGGCTTTCCGGAGTTGGTGTCGCCAACTCCGGTTCATCATCGTCATCAAAACCGCCGAGTAGTCGGGCGATGTACGCCGTCTGCGTGCTGAGTGTCGCCGTGGTTGTGGCGGTCGCCGTTTGTAATTGCATGTAGCTGTCGTGTGCGGCAGCAACGCCGGCCTGACTGGCCTCGGCGGCGTCAACGAATGGTGCAAACGTCACACGCAAATCATCCGCGTCCAGACTCGGGCGTGGCATCGGCGTCACGGGAAGCAAGGCGGGTTCGACTTCCACTTCTGGTTCCGCGAGGAGTGCCGCGAGGACCGTGGAACTCGTGGAGCGATCCGAGAGATTTCGGGACGTGTCGGGGTTGATTGGCTCGGGGGTGAAGAGAATTTCGGGGTACGAAATCGGCTCGCTGCTGACGACCGGCGGTGGCGTAATCCACGGCGGCAATGGCGGTTTTTCGGACAGCAAACCGACGCGGGTCTTCAACACCATCTTGCGCGGCACCGACACGTCTTGATGCCCGGCACACCGCGTTTCGGTGCCGTAAAGTTGGCCCAAGTCCACGGCAGCCCGTTCCGCGATTAAGTGGGCGACGCAGCGCAGGACCAGTGAAACATTGTCTTGCCGGGCCACACAGATCGCGCGGGCTACGTGCGGGCGGGTGGTCAGAATTGCTGCAATCATCCGGGTCGTGGAATTGCCCGGACCGACTTCGAGGAAGAACCGCACGCCGTCCTTGTAGGCCGTTTCAACGACGGCAGGAAAGTCGATCGTGTTCAGTAACCCGGCGGTAATCGAATCGGCAGCCGACTCCGGGGTGGGCTTGTACGCACGGCCATACGCACCGCTGTAAACGACGAGGTTCGCGGGCGGTGTCGTCGGGAGGGTGTGGAGTGCGCGGTACGGTTGTTCGACGGGTCGGCCCAATTCACAGTGGGCCAATGTCACGCCGTTCAGGGGGAAGAACTTGCCCGATGGGAATTGCGTGACCAGCTTTTCGACATCGGCACGCAACCCACCAATGACGCACTCAGTGGGCGTCGTCACGATCAACAAGTATGCCTGAAGACCCGGTCGCATCGCGGCGCGAATGTCGTCCGCCGGCAGGGTCATGACCCCGGAGACCCAATCGACTGATTCGTCATTCGTTAGGCCCCAGAAGTTCCGGGCGGCGGCGTAGGGCGGGGCAAGGTCCGTGCCGAACAGGGACGATTGCTGAATGCGCTTCAGCATCTCATCGCGGTCCCGCCAGACGCGCATCCCGAACAACCCCGTCGATTCGCCAAGGCTTTGGCCGATCATCGCATCCGGATGAATGCCGAGGTGCGTCAACAAGTCTGCGGTGAGGGTGCCCAGTGTCACTTGGCCGAACAGGAACTCTTTCGCGGTCGTCGCGGCCGGGATCGCTTCGTTCCAGAACCGATTGGGCGTGTACTGACTGAAGAGGTTGGCGTTCTCCGTTTGTTGACGGCGAAGAATTTCCGGCCATTGAACGCCGAGGTCGCGGCCCATTCCGGCGAAGTGATTGCCCGAACCGGGGAACACGAACGCCACTTTCCCTCGCTCGCCGAGCGGGGTCGGGTTGTAGAAAACGCGGTCCCGGAACGCGGACCGCAACTCGGGCGCATTCGGTGCCGGTATCGCAACGTCCGGGCGGTTTTGGAGCGATTCTTGTGCGAAGTCGATTTGCTCCTGCAACTCGCTCGCGTTCCGTGCCACGCATGTGACGGCGAGCTTCTTGGTCGGGTTGGTTCCGGTCCGTTTCAACCAGTGCCGGGCAAGAAATTCGATCGGTTGCAACTGACGCGAATCGGCCCAGGTTTCCAGCAGGCTCAACGCCGTGACCAACTCGACAGCCGTATCCGCTTCCACCGTAAAGACGGCTTCGGGGCGTGCCCCCAAGGGTTGCACACGGCCGGGATCGTGGGACGGGTCCGCAACGGTGGCTTGCTCTTCCAACACGATGTGAACCACCGACCCGTCCACCCCGGTCGCGGCGATCATCGCGCGCCGGGGTGAGGTGGCTTGGTCACGTAACCAGAACCGGGCCTGTTTGGTGGAGTGACATCGTGCTGTCACTGGGGTCAATTCCGCCCGTGCCGATTCGACGGCGATCGTGGCAGGCAGCACTTGATGATGCAGTGCGAGGCAGGCTTTGACGAATCCCGCCAGCGGGGCGGCGGCACCGGCATGGCCGATTTGGCCACGAACTGAAGTGAGTGTGACCGGCACCGACCGAGTTTGCGATAGCAGCAATGCCGCTAAGGCTTCCGCTTCCGTGCGGTCATCCTCTGCGGACCCGGTGCTGGCGACTTCGAGGTACTCCACCGTGGCGGGGTCGATCATCGCATCCGTGCAGGCGCGCATCAGGGACGACGCATACGCGGCGGCGTCCGGGGTCAGCGATTCGGGGGCGCCGCCGCTTGCCGTGCCGACGCCGCGAATCACGGCATACACCCGGTCGCCGTCGCGCACCGCGTCCGCGAGCCGTTTCAACACCACGGCCGCCGCGCCTTCGCACGGCAGCACACCGTTCGTTGTCGTCTCCAGCGGACCCGTTGTGCCAGTTGCTGAAAAGGGCCGTTGGGCAGCGGTTGCTAATAGCGATCGGGGATCACCGGCTAAATCGACGCCGCCGACGATGGCCCGATCGAGTTCATTCGATCGCAGTGCCCGCACCGCCAGTTCGATTGCTCGCGCCGACGACGTTTCTTCGCTACACAACGTGAAACTCGGCCCACCGAAGTGAAACGCCCGTGCGATCCGGCTTGCGGCAATGCTCCCGAGCGCACCCATCGTCCGGTTCGCATTCAGGGGTGGCGAAACGGTTTCAACGAGGTCTTGCCGCCATTCGTCGAGAGTCCGTGGCTGTTGCGATTGGCCCTCAACCAGTACCCGTTTACGGGGCGGGTTGATCGCGTCCACCTTCTGTTTCGCCGACCATCGCAAGTGAAAATTCGTGGTGTTCAGGTCGAGTCCGAGGCCGATGAAGACACCGGCTCTCGGGTCATCGGCATCCGCTTTGGCCGACGTTTTGCAATCATCGAGTGCCGCAGCCGCGACGTTCAACATGAGGAGTTGTTGCGGTAGCATCTCCTCAATTTCAACTGGTGGAATGCGGAACCGATCTAGCGGTGTCGTCAGGGTTTCGATGTAGTAGCCGGGCGGGCACGGTCGGTCGGCGGCTTGCCAACCCGTCTGTTTCGGCTTCGGTTCGGGCTTCGCCGACCCACCGAGGACGAACTCCTGAAAGCTCCGCGCCGTTTCCCACGGGCCGAAGTGGGTGGCGAGGCCGACGACCGCGATCGGCTCGGGGGTTTCGCCAGTGGGTTCACCGTTCAGCGTTGCCCCCGGCCCACCAATTGCGCCCGGCTGCCGCTGCCGAATCTCGTTGAGTTTCGTCATCAACCGCGAGGACTGTTGTGACGGCGTGATGGTCGTGTTGGTTGATTTCAGCAGGCTGGACGTGCCGGTGCTCGTGTACGTTTGGCCGACGTACTCTTCGACCAGCAAGTGCCCGTTCACGCCCCCGAAGCCGAAGCCACTGACGGCGGCTCGGCGGGGCAAAGTGGGGCGGCGGGGATCCCAGATTTCCGGCTCTTGCAAGACGCGGAACGGCCCGTTCGCGTAGTCGAAGTTGGGGTTCGGGCTGGCAAAGTTTGCCTGCGGTGGGCGGGTCCGGTTGGCCATCGCCAGCAAGACTTTCGTCAACGCTGCGGCACCGGCGCCGGTCAACAAATGCCCCACGGTGGACTTCACCGAACCGAGGACGCATTGCCCGGCCTTCCAACCGGCGTCGCCCCAAAGTTCCCGCAAGCTTTCAAACTCGACGGCATCCCCCACCGGCGTGCCAGTGGCATGACACTCGATGAAATCCGCGAATTGGTTCTTCCACCCCGCTTGGGCGTAGGCCGCTTGCATCGCCCGGAGTTGCCCCTCTTTGGCGGGCGCCAGCAAGTTACCGCGCATGTCGTTCGACAACCCGATGCCGCAGATGACCCCGTGAATCGTGTCGCCGTGGCGAATGGCGTCCGAGAGCCGTTTCAGCACGAAGATTCCGGCGCCTTCCCCGACGACGAGACCATCCGCGTTGGCGTCAAACGGGGAACAGCGGCCACTCGTTGAAAGTGCCCGCAACTGGGCAAAACCCATTTGCGTGTACAGACAATCGGGCCGCGAGGCACCGCCGGCCAGCATCACATCGGCACGATTGGACAGTAACTCATCACAGGCTAATTTGAGCGCATAAATTGACGACGCACAGGCGGCGTCCAGTGTGACTGTTCCGCCACCCAGGCCCAGCGCTTTCGCCAAGAGTCCACCCGGCAACCCGGCAACGTAACGGTTGAGCGGATGGGTAATCGGTGCTTCCGGCGTGATGCCGATTACTCGTGCGATTTGCCCACCGAGGTACTCCCGCGCGAGGTTCGAGGATTTCTCGGTGGGCAGACAAATGTTGCCCAGAATCACGCCGACTTTGCGGCGATCCACGTTCCCGGTCTTGGCAGCCTTCCACGCGCGATAACCGACATCCAGAATCAGGTGAAACAACGGATCGAGTCCGGCCAACAAGTCCGGCGGGATGTCCAAGTTTTCGACATCCGCGACGAACGGGGCCAGGTAATAGCCACGGCGAGAATAGACGGCATCGGGATGGGGTACGCGGGAATCGTAGCAACTTTCGGGTGCCAAGAGCCACCGGCCCTCGGGCACGTCCCGCGAACAATCGGTGCCGGTGACAACGTTCTGCCAAAACTCATCCAAGTCCGCGCCCGACCCAGGGAATCGGGTGGCCATGCCGACGATTGCAACACGCTCCGCGACCGGCATCGGCTTCTCCAAAACGATTCCAGTTTCCGAGCGTGCCGTTCAATTGTTGAACCGGCTCTCCCAGAAACTGGTTACGGGAAACGGGACACGGGAAACGAACTATTTCGCTTTCGGGGTGAGCTGATTGCGCCGAAAAGCTTGGTCCAACTGGCGGTCGATGACGCACTCGTAATCTTGAACCTGCGCGATGACGAGGCCCTCGTTATCGAGGTAGTCAATGTCGGCTCGCGCGAACGACCCGTTATCGCGGGTGACCCGGATGATGATTTTGACCGGCCCGGCGGGGAACGCGCGGCGGTACTGGCGGTACCGCCCCGCAAAACAGGGCAACGACCCGGCGCCGTGTTGCGCGAAGCTCCAGAGAATCATCATCTGGAAGCTGGCGTCAATCACGAGTGGGTCGGCGACCCACGCGCCCCGCAACGGGTTGGTGAACCAATCGCTTGGTACCGGGGCCGGGTAAGCCGAGGCGACAAACGTCATGTCCGAGTGGCCGTCAATTTTTTCGATCCCGTGCAAATCGGGGCCGTGGAAGAGGAAGTGTTTGTACACTTCCTCGACCGAGTGCGGGTACGGGTTGATGAGCGGCGGCGTCTCCGGACTCGGGGCCTTGGGCAATGCTGCCGCGAGAACGAGTTCGGCACGGGAGTGAATCGCATCCCGGCCGTCCCGACGCTTCCCACGCAGTTCGACCGGCACGGTGAAGAACTTGTCGTTCTTCACCGCCTTGCCGACATACGCCTTCAGATTCGCCGAGACGCCGTCTTCCACCATCACACCGTGCGTGATGCGTAAATCGTTCAAGCCGTGGAACACCAGCCCTGGGTTGTTGTGCAAGGCGGCGTGCGCCAACCATTCGAGGTGTAACGCCATCGGCAGGACGGCGCGCCCGTCCAGCACGTGGGACTTCAAAACCGGGTGCGATTGGACATCGAGAACCCGTTCAAAAACCAAGCTCAATTCCGGCGCGGGTGGGTTCGATGAGGGCGGCCCCGCTTGCGATAAGTTGGTGATGTTCGCCGTCGGCTGGGGAGTCGTCGCCGTGCGTTGGCTGCCGGAACCGGGTGGCACCGCGTAGCTGCCCGCGCGTGGCGTGCGTCCGGGTTTGCCGAGGGCGATCACCTCGACGGCTTTGCCCGCAGCGGCCAGTTCTTGCACGGCGAATTGACCACCTTCTTGAAGCGGGATCAACCCGACGCCTTCCGACTCGAACAGTTTTCGCAAGGCGGGCGTCACCATGCCCCCTTCCCACGGCCCCCAGTTGATCGCCACCACGCGCGAATTCGGTCGCCGTCGGGCTTCGACTTGGGCGGTTTTATTCAGCACTTCATTCGCCACGGCGTAGGCGAGTTGACCAACCCGACCGAACCGGGCGGTCGTGGAACTGAACAACAAGATGGCTTTCAAATCTTGGTGGGCGAGCAAGTCCAGCAGGTTTCGTAGCCCATCGACTTTGGTGGAATAAACCGAGTCAAATTGTTCCGGCGTGAGGTCTTCAATCCGCTTATCCGCGATCACACCGGCGCCATGAACTAGGCCCGTGATCGGGCCGAATTTCATTTTGGCCTGATGGATCAAGTCCGCGATCTGCCGCCCGTTGGCCACGTTCACCGGGAAATACGCGACCTTCGCGCCGGTCCGTTCAATGCTGGCGATCGTGCGGGTCACTTCGCGTTGCGAGAGGGTCTTGTTGAAGAATTCCCCGACCGATTTCGGCGACCCTGCCGCGCCGAGGTGTTCGGCGATGGCGCGCTTCATCGCGGGTTCGTCGGTCAACGCCCGGAGCCAACTCGGTTCCGCCGTCATCGGCAACGGCGTTCGCCCGGTCAGGATGATCGTGGATTTGTAAGCGTCGGCTAACGCGATCGCAACTTCGGCGGTGACGCCGCGTGCCCCGCCCGTAATCAGCACCACGTCTTTGGAATTCAACACGGGGCCACTCGTCATGGTTCGCCGGGTGGTCCGGGCGAGTTCGAGCGTGCAGCGGTGTTTCGCGGCGATGCCGACCTCCGTCGGCCCGGCGAGAAGGAGTTCATCCACGACCGCCGCCGCCGCATCGCGGGGGGCTTGGTCCGCGAATTTCGCAGCCAGGTCAATGGCTTTCACGCTTAGCTCGGGCCACTCCAGCCGCGCTGTTTTGATGAGACCCGCCAACCCGCCGATCGTGGGGTCCGTCGCCGGGTCGAGTTCGCCGAGGCCGAATTCACCGTCTAGACGCGCGACCGTTGCGATCAACGTGGCGGAAATGTGGCGCACGTTCTGACGCAACTTCACGCCCGTGAATTGCATCCAGCGAAACCCCAATCGGTTGAGCGGCGTGTTCCCTGGTGATGCCGGGGCGACCAGAATCAGTGCCGCCGGCGTACCAGTCGGCTTGGCGAAATCCGGATCGAGCCACGGGTACTGTTTGACCTGGAATTTCGTGGAACTGAGCGCGGCAACGAGTTCGAGCGTGAACGAATCGTTGGCCTGCCCGACGACCCAAATTTCACACCCTTCCGGCAGC
This sequence comes from Fimbriiglobus sp., assembly GCA_031368205.1. GTDB lineage: Bacteria > Planctomycetota > Planctomycetia > Gemmatales > Gemmataceae > Fimbriiglobus. The sequence goes on from JANLRE010000112.1 coordinate 7,781, forward strand.
GGCAATCGCGGACGCCCGCTGGCCAGATCCAGATCAATCACTTGCAAAATGCTTCGGTCAACGTTCTCGACGTTAACTGCCATCACCGACGTTCGGGACGGTTCCGACGGCATTCCGTCCGGGAGTCCCGGTGCGCTGACGTTCGGCGTCGAGC
>JANLRE010000113.1:0-13422 GCA_031368205.1 Fimbriiglobus sp.
TGTCGGGCCTCGCAAAGCCTCGACCACGACCTACAAGAACCGCCCGCATCAACCGTTTTTACTTCGCCATTTCGAGGATGCGGGTTTCGCGGATGACGGTGACTTTGATTTCGCCGGGGTAGTCGAGTTGTTCTTCGATCGCTCGCGCGATTTCCCGGCAGACCCGGATGGCATCGGCGTCAGTCGCCCGTGACGAATTCGCAATCACGCGCAGTTCGCGGCCGGCTTGGATCGCATACGCCGCGTCCACTTCCGGAAACCCGCACGCCACGGCTTCCAGGTCGGCCATCCGCTTGATGTACTTCTCCAGAGTCTCGCGGCGGGCACCGGGGCGGCTCGCACTGATGGCATCGGCAGCCGCCACCAGCACCGTATAAATGTTCCCAATCGTGATGTCGTCGTGGTGGCCGGCGATGGCGTGCAGCACTTCTTTGCTGGTCTCGCCGTAGCGTTTGGCTAGCTCCGCGCCGACTTTCGGGTGGCCGCCTTCCATCTCGTGGTCGGCGGCTTTGCCCATGTCGTGGAGTAGTCCGCAGCGACGGGCCAGTTGCGGGTTCAACCCAAGTTCCGCAGCCATCAACCCGCACAAGTGCGACACTTCCAGGCTGTGTTGCAGCACGTTTTGGCTGTAGCTGGTGCGGAATTTTAACCGGCCCAGCAGATGCACAATCTTCTCGTGTGGCATCGCCACGTCGGCGTTCAACACCGCTTGCTTGCCGACTTCTTGAATGTGTTTTTCCATCTCCAATTGCGTTTCGAGTACGACTTCTTCAATCCGCGTCGGGTGAATGCGACCGTCTTGAATGAGCTTCGTCAGGGCGAGCCGGGCGGTTTCGCGGCGGACGTTGTCGAACGCGGAGACGACAACCACGCCGGGGGTGTCGTCCACAATCACGTCCACGCCGGTGCATTTTTCAAAGGTGCGAATGTTGCGGCCTTCACGGCCAATGATGCGGCCCTTCATGTTGTCATCGGGGATGTCCACGGTGCTGACGGTGGTGTCAGTCGTGTGTTCGGCGGCGTAGCGCTGAATGGCCGTGGTGATAATTTCTCGCGCCCGCCCTTCGGCTTCGGACTTGAGTTGTTCGGTGTGGCGTTGAATCCGCGTGGCGATTTCGGTGGAAAGTTGTTGTTCCAGCCGCTCCATCAACAGGCGCTCGGCTTCCTCGCGGCTCAGCCCGGTAATCTCATGGAGCTTCTTCGTTTCCTTGACGATGATGATGTCAAGTTCTTTGGCCTTCAGGTCGAAGACTTCTTTCTGCTCGACCGCCTTCTTTTGCAACCCCTCGACGGTGCGTTCTTTTCGCGTCAGATCTTTCGCTTTATCCTCACTCGCGTCTTCCCGCTTCTGAACTCGGCGTTCTTGCTCCCGCAATTCGTTACGTGAAGTCTCGAGTTCCCGGTTCAGTTCTTCGCGGCGCCGGTACGATTCATCCTTGGCTTTGAGTTCGGCATCCTTCAAAATTCTCTCACCATCGCGCTTGGCGATTTCGAGAATATCGAGCACTTTGGTTTCGATGATGCGAGCTTGTTCCGGGTCCACGGTCGCCAAGCCGACCGAGGCACTGGAGGCGTAGCTAGACGGGATCGACGGGGTGCGACCTTTGACAAGTAAACGAAAGACCAGGAAGCTAAATCCGACCGCGAGTAGGGTCGAACCAAACACTAACCCGGCGACAAGCACGGGATCAGACATACGGACCATTCCTTTCGGGGGTCCGTTCGGTTCCTCGGATCAACCTGGGCGATTGCGGGGCCGGCACGCGACTGCACTCCGGGCCAGTCCTGTGAGCGCCACAAAACAGCATGGACCGATCCCAGTCCGTTCCCGAATCCGGGCCAAACCCGAAACGGCAACAGAAGGATCGTTTGAATCAGATGAAGGCCAGGGATCATCACGCGGAGGCAGACAAGGGTTAGCAGCGTAATCAATCCTAGCCCGAATGCTAAGTCAGCCATAATTTCCAATGCAAGAAGTGGCTTTCACCACCCCTGCCAGGCGTCATCCCCACCAAAAACGTGGGGCCGAGTACTAATAACGGTCCAACGAGATCTATGTGATGGCGAAGCGAAACGCAGTTCATCCGGAACCGTGCGCGAGTTCGCCGACTCGCAGCGGGGTGTCAAACCTGCCGTCCGTGTCAGGGGTTACACCACCATTATGCCAGCGCGACGCTCAAAGAGCCAATGGAAAACCATGCGAACGTCGTTGTCGGCGTGGTAAATTTTCCTGGCACTTCATCTGCAATGGGTTTTCGGCCCTGAAAAATTCGCTCGACCAACCCAGGGCAATGCACTGGGAACTGGCTAAGCTTTCATCAACACGACCCCTTCGCCGTTGCGAATGGTGATCTGATTGATAACCGGGCCACGGGTGCCATCGCCGTTGAGTACGCGGTAATTGCCGTCCAGCTTGTGCGTCGTGGCGGTGGCATCGCTGATGGTGCCAGTGCCGACACCAAGGGTGTACGATCGCGGTTTGTACAACACCAGCGCGTCGGCATATTGGCGGCTGTAGACACGATAATCGAGGGCAGCGTTCTCCGGGTCTTTGCCACTGGCGAAGGTTGTGAACGCGCCTTGCGGCTGGCCGACGTTCACACTTGCGGCGGGGATCCAGGTTTGCGACCACGGGGCGGACGGGGCGTAACCGCCGAAGAACATCAACATCGTTCGGTTCGGGTCCGCCAGCAAATAGTAATACGCCAATGTCCCGGTGCGAACGCGGTCGTCGGTCGTGGCAAGCGAACCGGGGTGACTGTCGAGGATCGCATACGGCGACGGACTATCCGCACCCAAGCGTTGCTTCACCAGACTGGCCACGTCGTTGAACGCCGCCCAATTTGCGTCCGTTGGCCGGAGGACAAACTCTTCAAACACGCCGGTGGACGATTGCGTCACCGGGTTGGCATCCGTGCTGCCACCCGAGGTGTTCGTGAAGACCATCTTGGGGGCGATGGCCTTCCAAACGGCTGCGACGAGGTTCGCGGAGTCCTCACTGTAGTTTGTAATCGGTTCAATGATCGGGGTGCCCGTGCTCGGGAACCGACCGTTCGAGTTGTCTAGGAAGAACCCGTCGGCGAGCGGGTTTTGTTGCAAAATCCGGGTATGGTAATCCGCCGCCCACTTCCGCACCGCCGACGATGACGGGTTCGTCACGAACCGCATTTGCCCGTAGTACGGGTAGAACAACCGGGACTCGTACACGAAGCGAGCGTCCTTGCCCTTGGCCCGGTTGGCGTATTCGGCGTCGTTGAGATAGCCGTCCCCGTCGCGGTCCGCTGCTGCATCGAAGGCCGGAATCGTCCCCTTGGCTTGGCCGTTGGCGGAGACGTAATCCCGCCCGAAAATCGTCTTCGCAACCGGCGAGTCGGCTTGCGTACCTGCCGTGGTGCGAATGCGGATGGCGTACAGCCGATCGGTTCCTGTCGCCTTTGACGGAACCCAATCCGCTGGCGGATCGAACGTCACCTGACCGGATTGCTTCAACGAATTCGTGCTGTCTTGTAACAGGGTCAGGGTCTTCCACGCGAGCGGCGTGCCATCCGCACTGGTCGCAGTCACGTACTCAACGGTGCCTTGCCAGCTACTCGCGGCAGAGCGGGAAAGTTCGAGATTCACTTCGCGGAACTTCTCCAGATAGCTGATCGAAACGGCAGTACCAACGGCGCCGAACTCCGTGGAGAATGACCGGCCACCCCGCGCCGCCGAGGTGTAATCTGTCGGTGTCCCTGTGCCGGTGATGTTGCTACGGGACACGTCCCAGAAGTAATTCACCGGCTGGGACGACGGGCTACTGCCGGTGAAGGCCGTGGCTTGGGAGACGTGGTAAAACGCGGCTTCTCGTGCGGCGCTCGTGCGGTCGGCGTAGTTCAGCCAGTCGGTTAGCAACCCTTGGTACAGGTTCGAGAGGTTGGAGTAAATGATCTGCGGGGTCGTCGGCGAAGCCGCGTCGATCGCGCTCAAATACTTGGGGTTCGGCACGACCAAATCGACGCTATCTTGCAACCGCGCTTTCTCGAAGTCACCCAACGGGTTGCCACTATATGCCAGTTGCGCGATGCGGATGTGCGTGAACTTGCGGGGGATTTCGGGGCGTGACGGCAGCGGTGCGGCATTCGCGTTGTTGCTCGTGAACGGCAGACTCGTCGTGCTGACGTTCCCGGTTTCATCCACCGCCCGCACGATCAGTTCATGGCTACCGTTGGCCAACAGCGTCGTGTCCAGCGTCCACTCGGCAGGCGTGGATTGGGCGGCTGAACGCAGTTTTCCATCCAACCGGAATTCGATCCGCCGTGCGGTCTGGCTCGCAGCGGCAGTGACTTTGAACTTGACATCGCCGGTGAAACTGGTCCCGGTTTGTGACGTGGCCACCGTGACTTGCGGCCCGGTTGTGTTGGACGCGGGGCGAACTTCAAAGTCGTCAAACGCAACCGGGCCGGCCGTTTTCGCGTTGCGAATCACCCCAACGTACCCGCCGTTGCGAATCGCGGTATCGGTCACTTCAATCACGGGTTCAGGACTGTTTAACCAATCGCCGTCCGCGTTCAACCACTGGCCGCTATCACTGCGGGACACGATCGCACGGAGTTTGTCACCGTCTGCAGTCAGTGTGACTCGCAACCAAACGCCACTGACGTAGCTCTTGGATTTCACCGTGGCCAATGTCGTTTCAGTACCGCTCACCACTTGCACGAGTCGGATGTCCAGACCGCGTGTGACGGTCAGGCCGTAGTACGTGGCACGGGGCGTGTTGACGGCGTCGCCGCGAACAAACAGCGTGCCCGGCACCAGGGTGTCGGCGTAGAGCGAAGCTGTGGCTTGGACGGCGGCGGGTTGAATCGCGGTAAGCCAAGCACGTGCGGTGGTGTTCGTGCCGCCGGTTGCGATCAAGCCGTTGGGCGCACTGTTCGCCCGATTGAGGGATGCCAGAAAGCCGGGCGTGTTGTCGCTCGTCCAACCCGTCCAGGTGGTCGGGAGTTTGCTGATCGCGGTGGTGTCGAAGTTTTCCTGAATGAGTTGTGCGGGCGGCGACTCGACCAAGAAATCGTCGAAGAACGCCATTCCGGCACCGCCGGGCGTGCGACCAATCCCGGCAAACCCGGTTGCCGGTTGCAAGGTCGTCGTGGCGTGCAGAGCGTCCGTGGCGGCCGTTTGCCAGGTGCCTTGGGCCGTTAAAAATTGCCCGGTGTCGTCACGCTGCACGGATAAACTCAGCGTGTTACCGACAGGCTTCAGGGTGACGTTCAGCCAAGTGCTGTAGACGTTCGTGGGCACACGCAACGTGGCCAGCGTGGTGGTCGCATCCCCGCGAAGTTCAACGAGATCAATTTGCCTCGCCCCGGTGGTGATCCGTGCGGCAACGTAGGTGCCGGTGTGCAGGGAGAGATTTTCACCCCGTGCGATGAGTTCGACCGGCGTGGGGGTGTCGGTCAAAATCTTCACGGAGACGGGGGCATCGCCGGGCTGGGGCAGCGTATTCCAAAGCCGCGAATACGTTGTCGGGGAACCGAGCGAGGAGACGGCATTTTGGCCGGTGGCCGCGCTGATCTTGGTCGTGATGAAGGTATCCGTCCCCCAACTGGACCACCCAGGACTCAGGTTGGGGATGCGATTTTGCTCGAACGTATCACTGAAAAGGGTACTCGGAGTGTCACGGCGTTCGAGAGTTTCCAAACCCAGACGACGGGGCTGTGCGGGTGGACTCATGAGCAGGTGGCTCCTTCCGGGGTGCGAATCATGCCGGTTGTGCGGGGCGGTTGCCCTGCGAAAACCGGACTGGTGCGTGAGCGTGATGCAAGTCAACACGGTGCCAAGCGTTCCCGAGGCTGGGTAGGCTTTGTCGCGTGCGTGTCTGGAGATTTCGGCCAAAACTTGAGTCGAGCGACAGGAAATGAAACGAGGCCGGGGGAAGTAGTTCCCCCCAGCCCCGTTAGTTGACCGACGATTGACAGGATAGCGATGACAGGACCAACCGCGCCAACGCGGTTAAGGTTCCAAAGATGCCCCGCCTTCGCCGACTCGCACGACCCGAACAGTCGGCATTCGTGATTCCCCTTCAATGGGGTGCCCGGCTAACACGACCACCCGATCGCCGACCTTGACCTCACCGGCGGCAAAGGCGTCCCGCACGGCAGCGACCATCCGTCCATCCCCGGACTTGATCGGCGTCATGGGCACAGGCCGCACACCCCACACGAGCGCCGTGCGCCGCTGAACCGCGATCGTCGGCGCCGGTGCGACAATCCGCGCCCCCGGCCTGTACCGCGCGAGCATTCGGGCGGTGCGACCGTTCATCGTCGGCGTGATGATCGCGTTGGCGTTCACTTCGCTAGCAAGGTGGCAGGCGGCCAAGGCCATCGAATCTTCGATCGTGTCGCGCGGCTTCAAGTTCAAGGACGACAAGAACCCCGTGCCGGCGGTATCGAGATGGCGTTCCGCTTCCAAGGCGATCTGGGCCATGCACGTGACGGCTTCGATCGGGTATCGCCCCACGGCCGTTTCGCCGGACAGCATCACGGCGTCCGTTCCGTCGATGATCGCGTTGGCCACGTCCGACACTTCCGCCCGAGTGGGACGCGGTTTCGATTGCATACTGTCCAGCATTTCCGTAGCGGTGATGACGGGTTTGCCGGCAAGGCGTGCGGCGGCGATGAGCTGCTTTTGCACCGTCGGCAGTTGCTCCAAAGGCATCTCGACGCCGAGGTCACCCCGCGCCACCATGATGCCATCGAACGCATCAATAATTGTCGTGGCGTGGCGAATCGCTTCCGGGCGTTCCATCTTCGCCAGTACCGGAACCCGAGGCATTCCCACTGCGGCCACCGCATCCCGAAGGTAGTCCGCCGAACTCGGCCCGCGCACGAACGACAACGCAATCCAATCGACGCCCGCCTTGGCCGCGATCCCCAACGCCACACGGTCCCGATCCGTGATCGCCGGTATACTCAGCGGGCTATCCGGCAGGTTGAGACCCTTATTGGGCAACAAGTCACCACCGACTAAAACTTCGGCCTCCAAACGGCCTGCTTTCACGACGCCGGCCTTCAGATGTAGCCGCCCGTCGTCCAGCAACATCCGGTCGCCGGGGCGGATGTCCGTGAGGACTTCGGGTTCGGTGATGGCAATGTCGTCCGCTTGAATCGTGGCCGTCAGAAGGGGGAACCGAACCACCTCGCCGACCCGCAGGGTGCGTTTCTCCGGGATTCGCACCCGCAACTTCGGCCCCGGTAAATCCGCCAGCACCGCGACAACTCGTCCCAAACTGTCGGCTGCTTCACGAAGTCGCGCGATCCGCCCGAGGTGATCCTCTTCCTTGCCGTGCGAAAAGTTGATCCGGGCCACATCAACCCCGGCCTTCAGGATCCCGATTAACACTGCCGGATCATCCGTTGCTGGCCCAAGCGTGGCCACAATCTTCGTTCGCCGAAACATGGTGCGATTCCTTGCGAGACGGGAGAGGCCGTCTTCGTGGAGTGATTTACGGCATTGCGAAAGAACTTCAATCACGATGCGGCAAGCGGTGGAAATGATGTGAGTGAGCAGAAAGTCGGTATGAGGGGAAAACTGGAAACGTGCGTGACAATCAACTGAAAGTTCATCGAAGTGCATCGGAAATGAAATAAGACCACCTGGGTCGCTTGCGGCCTCTCCCCTCCGCAAATGATACCCAGGTGGTCTTTCGCTTGAGCCGATTGCTGTTTGTCTCAAGGATGCAGCCTCTCCCCTCCGCATCCCCGTCGCATTCAGTATCTCGCTCGCTGCGAAGTATACTTAAGCAGCGCTCGTGCCAAACTCGGTACGGTGCCACAACGGGCTTGTGAAATTTATCACAAGCCCTGTAAATCATGGTGTTTATGGCTTGAAAAAGGTGTTTTTCGAGTGGCTCTCTCCACAGGTTCTTCATACCGGATTGCACGCATCGCCTGCATTTCGTGCCCACTTTTAGTGCGATTGACCGTGATCGTGCATTCGGATTTTCCCGGATGGTCCCACTGACTACTATGATGGGCGTACTCTCACTCACCACTTCCCTCTGGAATTGAACGCTGATGGCTACGGACCTTCACCTGAAAGAGTTTGAACTCCAAACCGTGACGGAATTGCTGGTCGATTCCTACTCGGCGTGCGGGCGGTTGCACCACTTGGGGCATGAACCGCTTCCGAGCCGGGATGCGGTCGCGGAGATCGTCGCGGACTTGTGTGAACTCATGTATCCGGGCTACGGTCGCAAGCAGAACTTGCACAGCGGGAACATCACCTACCATGTCGGGACAGTCGTGGACGGCTTGTACGACACGTTGACCGAACAAATCTGTCGCGCTCTGCGACACGAACATTGCCAGGAATCACCGGATTTGGATCACGAATCCGACGCGCAGTTCAAAGCCGTGGCGTTGTTGCGTCGCCTACCGGACGTGCGGCAGTTGCTCGAACAGGATGTCGAGTCCGCGTACCGGGGTGATCCCGCCGCGAAGAGCCATTACGAAATCGTCTTCAGCTACCCCGGCCTGGAAGCGATCACGGTTTTCCGCCTCGCCCACGAACTGCACCAGTTGAAGGTGCCGTTCATCCCAAGAATGATGACCGAAATCGCGCACTCCAAGACCGGCATCGACATTCACCCCGGAGCGACCATCGGCCCCGGTTTCTTCATCGACCACGGCACCGGGGTTGTCATCGGGGAGACCTGCGACATCGGCCGCAACGTCAAGCTTTACCAAGGCGTGACCCTCGGCGCCCTCAGCTTCGACCGCGACGACAGCGGGGAGTTGGTCCACGGCGATTACAAACGCCACCCGACGCTGCGGGACAACGTCGTCGTCTACGCCAACGCCACGATTCTGGGCGGTAAGACGGAGATTGGCGAAGGCGCCGTCATCGGCTCCAACGTCTGGATCACGAAATCGGTGGAACCGTATGCGGTGGTGGTACTCGATAACCCGCAACATAAAGTGAAGGGCGGCAAAAGCCGCACCGAGCAAGAATCGCTGATGTACCACATCTGAGAAATGAAGAAAGCCCACGGATCATGATCCGTGGGCTTTGGTTGTGACCACAGTGTCAACTACTTGTCACTGACAGCGGGCAGCTTACCTGGCGTCGGCATCACCATCGGTGCGGACGGGGCTGGCACGGCCATCGGTGCCGTAGGGGCCATCGCAGCGGGGCCACCGACCGTTGGGTACGGGTTCGATGGGGCATGGATGACTTGGGAGGCCGGGTTGAAGGAACAATCGCACCGACCCGTGGTGTGGTTCTTGCAACCGAGGCCGGCGAGAATCACACCGAACAAACTACTCAGCAACAGTGCGCGGCGCATCGGAACGTCCATCCGTGGAATAGAGGAATCAGAGGAACTCAAACCGCCCGGTCCAACGATCGAGCCGGCACCGGGGTGGACGGCATTCGACTCGATCGACGGACACGGGTGGGGTAACGTGTCGGACAGCCCGCGTCCATGCGGCGAACTGCCGACCCCCCGTCAAGTTGCCCGTCAGCTCCTGCCGTGCGTCCAACTTGACACGCTACTTTTCGTCATACCCGCTTTACCAGCTTGACCTATTTTCGCGGTGCGACCGGATTTTCCCAAAGTCCGGATCATCAGATGTGGCAGGGTGAAAGCGAGTCGCTATGATTTTGAGGACTGGATCGGAACCCCACGATCCCCCTGGCCACGACTCCCATCACACGAACGAGATTCATGGACGCGATTATTCTGGCGGCTGGTAAAGGGACTCGCCTCCAACCCCACACCCTGGAGACGCCGAAGCCGCTGTTGCCGGTTCAGGGGCGCCCGATTCTGGATTGGATCATTACGGCGCTACCGAAAGTGGATCGGGTTGTTGTGGTCGTGAATTACTTGGCGGGACAGATTGAAGAGTACCTGGAGAAGCAATCGCACGTCCGGAAGTGGACCTGTGTGCGGCAGTCCGAACCGCTGGGCACGGGCCACGCGCTGATGGCGTGCAAGAACCACATTAACTCCGACCGTGTGATGGTTCTGAACGGCGATGACCTGATCGGCAAAGCCGATCTCGCCAAGCTTGCGGCTGTACCGATGGGGATTCTGTCGCACTCCGTGAACGAACCGGAGAGCTTCGGCATCATCTTCCGCAAACTGGACGGCACACTCGACAAGCTGGTCGAAAAGCCGAAGGGGCTGTCCGCCCCGCAACTGGCGAACATCGGCGGCTACCTGTTTCCTCGCAGCGTCTTTGACCTGACGTTGCCCCTCTCGCCACGCGGCGAGTACGAAATCACGGACGCCGTCAGCCAACTCGCGGCGAACGAACCGTTCCAAGTCGTGGAAGCCGGGTTCTGGTTCCCGATCGGAACCGTTGAGGCGTGGAACGCCGCCCAAACAGCGGACCTCAGTGCGGCGAACGGTTTGAGTTGAGGTTGTGCGGTTCTCGACTTCGAGCGATGGCAATGCAGAGAATCACGGTCCCGACCACTGCCGTGACGTAGGTCGCCAAGTGGTAGCACGCCACAGTGAACAGGTAATGATGGCGTTCGATTGGCATGTCTTCTAGCACGACCGGGTCCAAGCGGATGTCGAACATCACCGCGTGCCGATAAGCCGTCAATCCGGCAACGAGCGTTACTAACGCGATGGCACCAGTTAGCAACAACATCGGGATCACCAGTTGTCGCACGGTCAACGGCGGGCGTGGTCCGAGGGTGGCGACCAACCCTGCGGCGTAGCCCATGATCGCGCCACCCCAACACGACCCGACGAATCCCCAGACGATGCCGACGAGCGTCGGATCGGTCAGCCCCGGAATCGGGTTATGAAAGACGGTGAAATACTCCGGGCAAAGTCGGGCACTCACTTGGTCTTGAACCACCGCATAGCCGACCATCATGACAATGCCCAGTAACATCGCCCGCAACCGCAACGAGCGATGAAACAAGCACAGCACCGCCATCGCAACGACCGCACCGAACGGAAGTGCGACACGATACAACGGCAGCGGGTCCATCGGTGTCTCACTTCTTGCGGACGGGTAACGACGTTCGTTTCGGATTCGGGGGAACCTCGCAGAGGGGGTAGCTCGCGGAGGGTTCCGCGAGGACTTCGGCGAGGGTCGTGTTTCGGAACGCGGTTTCGACGGTCGCCATCGCATCATCCACGCGACGGTGTAATGGGCAAAGTACCGTCCCGTGGGTGTTGAGTCCGAGGGGGCAGGTCGTGATCCGTTTGAACGGCTCGACGGCGTTCACGACTTCGAGAATCGTCGTCTCTTCCGGTGACTTCGCCAGCATTACGCCACCGCCGACGCCGCGCTGCGATTTCACCAGTCCGTGCCGGCTCAGCCCTCGCAGGATTTTCGCCAAGTAGGGGGCCGGGACTTGAGTTCGCTCCGCGACCTCTTCGGTCGTGGCGGCTTCACCAGGGCGGGTGGCCAAGTACACAGCGGCACGCAAGGCGTACTCAACGGTCTGGGAAAACATGACGCTCCGTACTCTTGGACAAGTTGAACCTTGACAGGGGATTGTATCGAACATAAGCTACCAACGGCCAATTCAGGACTAATTGATCCTGAATTCCGATTTAGACCTCACACGGTATCACCATGCTCAAGATCGACGAAGCGAAGTTGGAGAGCGACCTCGGGACTCGGTTCCAATACCTAGCCCAGTTCATGGGTTTCGGCCCGGCTGACATTGCGGCCATTCATGGTTCAGCACCACTGCTCGCGCCGCTCGTGCCGGGACTGGTGGATGCGGTGTACGCCAAGCTGTACCACTACACGGCGACGTGGCGACACTTCGTCCCTCGTCAAGAAGGATACACTGGCGAAATCCCGACGAACTTGGAAGACCTCACCCCGGACCACCCGCAAATCACGTTCCGCAAGCAGCACCTGTCGCGCTACCTCGAAACTCTGGTCACGAAGCCCTACGACGGCAAGATGGCCGAGTACCTCGACATGGTCGGCAAGATGCACACGGCCAAAGCGGGTAGCAAGGAGATCGTCATACCGCTGGTCCAGATGAATGCACTCATGGGGTTTGTCGCGGACGCCATCACCGCGACCATCTTCAGCCTGAAGTTAGATCGGGACACCGAAACAAAATCTGTTCGTGCGTTCAGCAAATTGCTTTGGTTGCAGAACGATCTGATTACTCGCCACTACGCAATTTGATTACAATACCTGGGTCTGAATTCTTCCTCACTCAGGTGCTTCTCATGTTGCGAATCTTCGTGGCGTTTGTGTTTCTCGTTGCTGTCCCGCCGTTCACCTTGGCTGCTGATAAGCCCGTGCTACTGGACGTGTGGCCGGGTGCCGTGCCGGGTGAAAAGGGCAACGTTCCGGCTGAAGAGGACGTGGCGGGCAAACCGGGTCAGCGCTCGGTGCGGCGGATCGGGAACGTGAGTAAGCCGACACTGAGCGTGTTCAAACCGGCCAAGGACAAGGACACCGGCGCGGCGGTCGTGATCGCGCCGGGGGGTGGGTACAACATCCTCGCGTGGGATCTCGAAGGCGAAGAAGTGGCGGCGTGGTTGAACAGCATCGGCGTCACCGGCATCGTGATGAAGTATCGGGTTCCTCGTCGCCCCGATCAACCGAAAGACGCGGCGCCAATTGGTGCGTTGCAAGACGCGCAACGGTCGCTGAGCTTGGTCCGCAGCAAGTCGAAAGAACTCGGGCTTGATCCGAAACGCATCGGCATGCTCGGCTTCTCCGCCGGGGGGCACCTGACGGCCTGGACCGCGACGAACTTCGACAAACGCAGTTATGAAGCGATTGATGACGCTGACAAAGAAAGTTGTCGCCCGGACTTCGTCTCGCTCATTTACCCCGCCTACCTGCTGAACAAACAACACCCGGAGCTGCTCGCCGCCGACATCCGCGTGTCGAAAGACACCCCGCCGACGTTCCTAGTTCACGCCTACGACGACGGGCTGACACCCGAGAACAGCATCCGGCTATTCTCGGAATTGAAGAAGCTAAAAGTGCCCGCGGAACTCCACGTCTACAGCACCGGCGGCCACGGCTTCGGCCTCCGCAACGAAGGCAAGCCCTGCGCCACGTGGCCCGCCCGTTGTGCCGAATGGATGAAGATGCAGGGGATTGTGAAATAATTGCCCAAGTGGGCAAACAAGATCATTGGCGAACCGGCGGCGTAAGCTACTGGGTGGGCTACCACAAGTAGGAGGTAGAATGTTATCCAGGCGACTCACGTCGCCGGTTCGCCGGGAATGCCAAAATCCAGAGGCACGCCATTAGAGTCGCTGCGCAAATAGGTGGCAGCGATGGTGTGGGTGGAACTCCCCCTCCCCACATCGACTCAGGCGAACATCCGGTTATGCAGGCCGTGTCCGGGGCCGCCGGGTGGGGGTGCCAACCCGGTCCCCTGGTACGCCGTGTCCCCGGTCCGCTTCACCCCCGGCGGGCACACCACGCGGGTCCG
>JANLRE010000121.1:0-4978 GCA_031368205.1 Fimbriiglobus sp.
AACCCTGGGCTAATGGAACAACCCCGGTGGGGTTGAAAACAAGTCTCCTGCAAACGGGAACAAATATCCCACCAACTTCCGTGACGCTTAACCCCTTACTTGGCGTACTTCTTGGCCTGATCTTGTAACTCTTTTTTCAGATCGTCGTTGCCGGCGACGGCGATGGCTTTGTCGATGAATTCCGTGGCTTTCGCTTTGTCACCGTTGGCGAAATGGGCTTCCGCGACGCCGAAGAGGGCCACGGGATCGGTCTCGCCTTCAAGCTTCAAAACCGCGTTGGCAATGGTCAGTACGAGTGCAATGTGTTTGCGTTCCGGGTTCAACGTGGCATCGGCCCACATGGAGCGGAAGTTATTTAAGATGCCCACGTTTCTGTGTTCGATCAACTTCGGCAACAACGCTTCGGTTAGGGCCTTGGCGTCGTCGAACTTTTTCGCGGCAAGTGCCAAGTAGAGCTTGGCCGATTGCACCCGCGCTTGTTTGGCCTTGGTCGGGTACTTGGTTTCAAAGGCGAGGAATTCTTTGAGCGCGCCTTCGGGGTTTTTCTCGGCCTTTTCCAGAACGCTCCGGAACTCGTTGTCGATTTGCTTGATTGCTTTGAGGTCCGCTTCGCCTTTCCACGTGCCGTCCAGGACGCGCGGCAACACGTCATCGAGTTCCATCGGGTGGCCGATGAACGCGATCTTGCCTTGCTTGTCGATGACGAAAGAGGTCGGCAATCCCTCGGCACCGGCGGCATCGAAGTAGGTTTTTTCCATCTCCATGTTGTTACACACGGCAAACGGGAGGCCGAGCTTGGCGCCACGACGTGTCACGAACGTTTCGATTTGCTTCACGGTGTTCCTCTCGGTGACCGTGGTGACGGGGAACACGATTAACCCTTGGTCCTTGTACTCCGCTTGCAGTTCCGCGAGGTGCGGCATGGCTTGAATGCACGGCCCGCACCAGATCGCCCAGAAGTCCATCACGTAGACCTTACCAGGCGCGAAGTTTCTGACCTCCTCGCCGTTGAGCCAGGTCATTTTCGCCAGCGCGGGTGCCCGATCACCGACGTTCAACATGTTGGGGTTGGCGGTCGGTTTGGCGGGCTTGGGTTTGACATCTTCCGCTTTGGAACAGGCGGTTAGCCCGAACAACAAGGTGGCGGCGAGCAAAGTACGCATCAGGTCAACCTCAGGGACAATTTGAATTTACTTATTGTAGAGACGCATTCGGACAAAATGCGGCCTCGTGCTTGTAAGATCATAGGGGATTCCCTCAGGCAGGCTTACACCATGCTGCGACAACTCCGGTATTTCTGTGTGTTTCAGGCGTTCCTTTTCTGGCAGGGGGGGTTCCTGTTTTACTCCGCCGTGGTGGTGCCGACCGGAACGGAAGTCCTTGATTCGGCGAAGGAACAAGGCCTTATCACGCAACGGGTGACCGATTGGCTGAACATCATTGGCGTGGTTTGGGTCTTGGTGTTTGCGTGGGACTTGGCCGCATCTGGCGATTTTCGCCGGTTCAGCAAACGCACGTGGCTCTGGGCGATCACGGCGGTGTTGCTCGGCGTGCTGTTTTACTTGCACCCGCAAATGGACGGGCTGATCGACGCGAGTGAGCAAAAAGTGACCGATCGCCCCGCATTCCGAACGCTGCACATCGTGTACCTGTGGGTGAGCACGCTGCACTGGGTTCTGGGGCTGATCTTGGCGTGGCTGACGTTACGAACCTGGACTGTCTTGGGGTCAAAATAAGAACGATTCACCACAGAGCCACAGAGAAAACAAATCATGTTTTGGTTTTCTCTGCGGCTCGGTGCCTCTGTGGTGAACACGCTTTTCCTAGGTTGAACGTTTCCGCTAGAATCACCTATTCTTCTGGCAATGAACTTCACGAATTTTGACCGCGACGGGAACCACCACGATGTCCAATGCCACCGAACAACTACCGACCCGTGCCGCCGTGCAAGCCGGCGACACCTGGGATTTGGCCACGCTGTTCGCTACCGATGCCGCCTGGGAAATCACGTTCGCCGAATGGGAAGCGATGATCCCGGAGTACGTTAGCCATCGGGGTAAACTCGGGGAGAGCGTGGCGGCACTTCTGGCGTGCTTGACGTTCGATCTCGCCGTGGAACGGCTCGGGGATCGCCTGGGGACGTATGCGTTTTTGAAGACGACCGAGGATGTCGCCAACGGTACTTACCAGGGGATGAAAGCCCGCTACATGGGCATCGCGGCGAAGGCCGCCGAAGCAGGCAGTTACTTACGGCCGGAGCTGTTGGCGATCCCGGACGCGACGTTGCAACAGTACCTCAACGCCCCCGAACTGGCCGCCCACAAGCTCACCCTGCAACGGCTGATCCGCTTCAAACCGCACACGCTCACGGAGAAGGAAGAGCGCATTCTGGCGATGCAAATCGAACCGGCGCAGACCGCCCACAACGTCTTCGATCAACTGCTCGATGCCGACCTCAAGTTCGGCGAAATTGAACTCGAACCGGGCCGCACGATCACGCTGAGCCACGGCTCCTACATGGTCTGCCTGGAGAGCCAGTACCGCGACGTGCGGAAGAAGGCGTTTCACCAGTATTACGCCGAGTACACCGAACATGCCAACACCCTGGCCGCAACGTTGGCCGGGAGCGTGAAGCAAGACATCTTCAACGCCCGTGTGAGAAACTATCACACGGCACGCGAAGCATCACTTTTCCCCGACAACGTCCCGGCCTCCGTGTATGACAACTTGCTTAGCGCCGTGCGCAAGAACTTGCCGGCAGTGCATAAATACTATGATGTCCGCAAGCGGGCAATGAAGTTGCCGGACATTCACTTTTATGATGTGTATGTGCCAATCTTGAGTGACATTCACAAGCGGGCGACGTGGGATGAAGGCGTCGAGATGGTCATCGAATCGCTGAAACCACTTGGCACCGATTATACCAACCGGGTTGCCACAGGGTTACGCGGTCGGTGGTGCGATCGCTACGAAAACAAGGGGAAACACAGCGGCGCGTTCAGCAGCGGCTGCTACGACAGCGACCCGTTTATCCTGATGAACTACAAGCCGGACGTGTTGGACCATGTGTATACGCTCGCCCATGAAGCCGGGCATTCGATGCACTCGTATTACTCCAAAAACCAACCGTATCAATACTCGCAATACACGATCTTTGTTGCCGAAGTGGCGAGTACATTTAACGAGCAATTCCTGAGCCGTTACATGATGCAACACGCCACGGACGACCGCGAACGGGCGTATTTCTTAAACCGTGAGATTGACGACATTCGCCGCACGATTGTGCGCCAAACGATGTTCGCCGAGTTTGAAAAGGTGACGCACGAGTTGGCCGAGGCGAACCAGCCGCTCACGCTCGACACGTTCAAGGCGGAGTACCGCAAACTGCTGGACGCCTACTTCGGGCCGAACTTCGTACTCGACGACGAACTCGCGCTGGAGTGCCTGCGCATCCCGCACTTCTACCGGGCGTTTTACGTGTACAAATACTCCACAGGGTTATCTGCCGCAATTGCCCTCGCCGAACGTGTCGCCACCGGCGGTAAAGCGGAACTGGACGCCTACCTAAACTTCCTGAAAGCCGGCAGTTCCAAAGACCCGCTCGACCTCTTGCGCGATGCTGGCGTCGATATGTCCACCCCCGCCCCCGTCGATGCCGCCCTCGCTCGATTTAGCAAACTCGTCGCGGAACTGGACACGCTGCTGACTTGAACCGATGTAGATACGCTGCCAGACCCCTCAACTTCGGTCGTCACATATGTACCTTGCCTTGTTTCATCAGCAAACACACCGCGTTTTTCATGGCAAACGCGACGCCAAGTCGCTCTATGAACACATGTTCGGCGGCGCGGTAGACTACGCCGGTTTGGAAGCCTTCACGGGTCAACCAGCAGTACACTTGCTACTTCGCCTCAACACAGACGATGCGGCGGTGGGCGTCAAGTTGCCCGGAACGAGTTGGTTGCCATTACTTTGTGCCATTCGGTATGGCGCGTGCGACCTCGGCTACCGCGTCATCTCAGACGGCGACGTGAAGATCCTCCACCAAACTGAGAAAGAGGCGTGGCCGGACTTTCCATACGAAAACTATCCCGAGAAGCTTGCGCCAAAACCAGTTGCAATCACCGAAGGCTTATACGACCCGAACAACGTAGTCGACGGTTTATTTTATGCGGGCGTTTTTGGTTACTCGGCACTCACTACAGCGCAGTACACCAAAGTTGTCGAACACGCCAACGCGAAACGCTACCACGAATTTTTGGGTTGGGAGTCGGCAGAGGCATTCGTGGAAGAGGGGAATGGTTTGCCGTTCGAGCAAGGCCCTCCAGTTGATGACTGCCCTGATCCCAACTGCTCAAATCATGGTCGTAAATCCTCACTGCGGACGTTTGCAATTTTCCAGGAAGAGCAATCGGAATCCCGCACGCTTTGGGGTAGGAACTGCGATAACCTGCAGATCATCTATCAAGTGTGCCCGGCATGTGCAGCCATTCGCACGACCAACCAATGCTCCTGATGGGATGTCGTCACACCTGACTCGTCAGCTTGGCGCTCCTCAATAAACTTTTTGATAGGGTGAACAGGGTTCAGGATCGGATTTGAATCCTGTTCAATCCTGTGAATCCTGTCAAAAGTCGAATGTCGGGCCTCGCACAGCCTCGACCACGACCTACAAATCCGCCAGAACGATTTGCCGGACCCTTGATCCTCTCCCACATTTCTCACTTGACACCGCCCCGCGCCTTTGGTTTAATACCTAAAGTCTTAGGTATTAGGTGTGCCTGCTGGAAGGTGACTGATTGTGGATGAATTACCAACCCCGACGCCACGGGAACTCGAAATCTTGAAGGTGCTCTGGGAACACGGCCCCAAGAGCGTGTCGGACGTTCACAAACTGCTGCGCGTTTTGGACGGCAAGCAGACGGCGCCCAACACCGTGCAAACCCTCATTCGCATCATGGAAACCAAGGGTTTGGTC
>JANLRE010000123.1:0-1225 GCA_031368205.1 Fimbriiglobus sp.
CCCCTCGCTCGCGCGTCGGGCTAACCAGAACACGACGTTTCCGGGCGAGCAAGCCCACCGGGACGCCCTCGGCGGCAAACCGTACTGCCAGTACCACAACTAGTTGCTTGCTATTCTCGACGATGACGACGATCGAACTCAGCGGCGAAGAGCGAAAGGTCAGCACCGGTTCCTCGGCACGGTTACCACATCGGACAACGCATAGGTCCAGTAGCTGCGCGGGAAGGGCGAGCAAAATCCGAGTTACGCCTGTGGCAGCATTCCCAATTGTGTGAGCAGAAAAGTGTTACACATCTGAGTAGAACAGGAAGGAATACCAAACACATGTTGCAGAATTACTAGTTAGGCTGCAGAGGGCACATCGGTGCGAATCACCTGGAACGAACTGACCGTTACCCTGGATGGGGTAGACCTTGACAGCCTGTTGAGCGAGTGGCGGTGGCTCGCCGACGAGTCGTACCAACCTGTCGTTATCACTGCACTGGGTGATCTTTTCCTGCGCCGCGAGGATGGTCCTATCTTCTGGCTCGATGCCGGTAGCGGGCAACTGACAGAGGTGGCGTCGAGCGCCGAAGAGTTCAAACAGCTAATGGTTCAGCCGGAAAATGCCAACGAGTGGTTCGTCCCGCAATTCGTCGGCGACCTCCTCTCGACTGGCCTGCAGCTCGGGCCGGGACAGTGCTTCGGATACAAGGTGCCGCCGGTATTGGGTGGCGAGATCGAGCCAGATAACTTCGAGCCAACCGATTTACAGGTTCACTTCGGCATCTTGGGGCAAATCCACCGCCAGGTCAAAGACCTGCCCCCAGGGACGCCGATCAGTGAGATCAAGATCGAGTAGCCCACTGCCGAACCCGGCACAGCGACATTCTGAGGGTATGATTCGATGATCGCTATCGAATCCTAGCCGCGGTGAATGGTCTGGTGTTCTTTTTTACACTCGGCTTGGCGACGACTTTACTCGACTACGATCCCCTCATTTGCCGGGTGAGCGTCACATGTGTTGGTGAAAGTTTGCACACAGTTTGCCGGCTTTCAGGTTGAAAGCCAGGGAGCACTCAGCCCAGGGTAAGCCGCTTCGGCGTAACCCTGGGTTCCCGGACCGCTAGTCCTAGCAGTCTGTAGGACTGCGAGCCGCGAGTCGGGAACGATGGCTGTCAGCCCTTCAGGCTGAGAATTTTTACGGTGACCACCCAGGGCGTCGTCGCAGAGCCTCCGTGCCCTG
>JANLRE010000127.1:0-2495 GCA_031368205.1 Fimbriiglobus sp.
CCCGGCGAACCGGCAACGGCATCACACCCGAACCAAAAGTTGTGTCCGAAAACAGGCTTGACGCGGAACAGGACGGGAATGATGTGGGAATTGCGTTCCGTGGTGTACACCCTGAACGCCACGCCGCGACGAGGCCGGCAATGATCGCAAACAGAACTACGGGCATCGACATGCGGGGCCACAACCATCCGGGTGAAATCGACGGCAGTTTCAATGACAGTAGGGCACAAGCCACCAGGCAACAGATTGCAAGCACGAACCGCCGAAGACTTGCTTTGTTGGAAGAAACGCTTCCCACCCCACCCGTAGCGGGGAAATTTCCAGCAAACCGCATCAAGCAAAAATAGCTCACCAAATTGGTGAGCTATGAGTATCGAGAATGCAATGATGCTTTTTCGATTCGGTGCAGTGCCAGGCCAGGCTCTACTCGATCCATCCGTAACCAACAATGTTGGCACCGAAGGCGAGAAGGTACATTGCTAGCAGTAACTCCACTCCGATGACCACGACGGTCAACGGGATGGCCAGTCCATGCCGCAGCTCTACCGACCACGCTGTACTCAACCACCCGGCGATTGTAATGACCACCGCCGGCGACCCGAGTAAGGCAGCGAGGAACAACAGCATGATCTCGTCGTCGCTTCGCAACGACTTCCCACTGGCGATGATCGCAATGCCAGTCCCAGCAACCACAAAAGGCCATAACCAACCAAGCACTAGCAGCGGTTGTTTACTCATTCGCACATCCTTGAACCATGTGAATCGAGAATCAACCAGGACGGCTGAAAACCTAGCCACTGTCAGCCCAAACCGCCTCCGCCTGACAACACACGAACACATTGTCGGCGGAAGCCGACGTAACCGGCTCCAATTGTCAGCGCACAGTACGCCGCAATCGTTGCTGGGTAAGCGCCGTGTTGCAACAGTTTCGGCGTGTCAAGATATTGCTCCCCGGACCACCACGCTGCGGCAAGATACGAGCCGTTCGCCAACAAGCAGAAGTACGCGATAAACCACACCCAGCCACGACGCACGAGGAGGGCGACCGTGAGCGGAACGAGTGCCCCAAGGATTGGCCCGCCCCAGAGCGTGACCAGCGGCTGGAGGTCCGGGTCAAAACTGCTGTGCGGCAGGTGCCACTGAATCCTGTCAAAAAGTCTGATCGGCCTTTCCGGCGATTGTTGCCTACTGATGACGATGCCCTCGCCGAGCCTCGACCGCGACCTACCAGAAATCGCACCGCATTAATACGGCGCGTAAAACAAGGTTCGGCGGGCATGAACCAGTCGAACCGATTCCGATCCGACTGTTGCTCACGTTCACCAAGCTTCGTTACTTGCCAGCCTTGGCGGCGACAAACTTCGCTTCGACGGCTTTCCAGTTGACCACATTCCACCACGCATCAATGTAGCTGGCGCGAAGGTTTTGGTACTTCAGGTAGTAGGCGTGTTCCCACACATCGACGCCGAGAACGGGAACCAAGCCGTCCATGAGAGGGCTGTCTTGGTTCGGCTTTTTGACCGCTTCGAGCTTGCCGGAGGTCGGGTTGTACACAACCCAACTCCAACCGCTGCCGAATTGCGTCAGGCCGTTTTGCTTCACGGTGTCTTTGAACTTGGTGAAGTCGCCGAACGTTTCCTTGATAGCGTCGCCGATGATCCCGGTCGGTTCGCCGCCGGCGTTTGCCGACATGATTTCCCAGAACAGGGTGTGGTTGTGGTGCCCACCGCCGTTGTTGATGACGGCTTGACGGATCGATTCCGGCACGGCGGTTTTGACGGTGCGGAGCAAGCTCACGATGTCGTGGCTCGCCAAGTCCGCGTGGCCTTCGAGGGCTTTGTTGAGGTTATCGACGTAGGCTTTGTGGTGCTTCTGGGAGTGGATTTCCATCGTCTTCGCGTCGATGTGGGGTTCCAACGCCTCAAACGCATACGGTAAAGCCGCGAGGGTGTACGCCATAGAAGTTGCTCCGATTCAGGTGTGTGAAAGTCACGACCGGGTTCGTGCGGTGTAACATCAATAGTGTAGGCGAATGAACCGAACGGGCAACCGATCAGAGATTCAGGGCAATCGGTAATGTCCCTTTCATTGCAAAACATTAGCAAAGTGTACGCCAACGGCGTGGTGGGTCTCCACCCCACGACACTGCACGTTGAGAGCGGCGAACAACTCGTGTTGCTAGGACCATCGGGGTCGGGCAAATCCACGTTATTGCGACTGATCGCGGGGCTAGAAGATGCCGACGGTGGGGAGATTCACATCGGTGGTCACCGCGTGGACCAACTGCCACCCCACAAGCGCGGCGTAGCGATGATTGCGCAACGGCCTGCGTTGTACCCTCACCTGACCGTGGCGCAGAACATCGCCTTGGTGAAGGGCGCTAATCTTCCTCCCTCCCCGTCTGCGGGGAGGGCCGGGGTGGGGTCGTGGCTGCCACCCCCCTTAATCCCCCCGCACGCGGGGGGAGACCAGAAGGAGACGCAGACGGGGGGAGA
>JANLRE010000143.1:0-1230 GCA_031368205.1 Fimbriiglobus sp.
CCCGGCGAAATTCTTGATTCCGCGAAGTGGACCCAGACGGCGCTGAAGGCGATGCCCGCCGACGGGCGGTTGAACTGGAACACGCTGTTCGGCCGCGACGCCCCGGTCGTGCTGGACCTGGGCTGTGGCAACGGGCGGTACCTGATCGGCAGTGCGTTGGCACGAAAAGACCACGACCATTTCGGCACGGACATCCTGCCGGTCGTCATCCGCTACGCCCGCAAACGCGGCAACCAACGCGGGTTATCGAACTTGAAGTTCGCGGTGTTGGGCGGCCACGAGTTGCTCGAAAAGTACGTCGAACCTGGCTCCGTCGCCGAGATTCACTGCTACCACCCGCAGCCGTTTTACGATGCGGCTCTGGTGCATCGGCGCCTCATCACGCCGTTGTTTTTGGCACTGGTTCACCGCACGCTACGACCGGGCGGGCTGTTCGTGATTCAGACCGACAACCCCGGCTATTGGAAGTACATCCAAGCCGTGATGCCGGTGTTCTTCGACTTCCACGAACGCACCGGTCGGTGGGCCGATTCGCCGAAGGGCCGCACCCGGCGTGAAATCGTCGCACTGAAAAAGCACCTGCCGGTTTTTCGCGGCCACGGCATTGCCAAGCTCGACCTCAGCGAAGCGGACGCCCTCCGCCTCGCCGAATCCCTGCCCCCGCCTACGTTCGACGCCGACCGCAGACTGCGCGAACTGGACCAACTGGCTTAACGTGGTGAAACCCAGACCCACACCCCACCAACGCATCGAACCTTCTTCATGACTCCTTCCCGAACACGAATCCTGAACGCGGACGCCGATGGTGCGATTGCGGAAGCGGCACGGCTGTTACGAGACGGCAAGTTCGTCGCGTTCCCGACGGAAACGGTTTACGGGCTTGGGGCGAACGCCCTGGATGCGGACGCGGTCACGCGGTTGTTCGCGGCGAAGGGGCGTCCGAGTACGAACCCATTGATAGTGCATATTTCCGCTGAATCGCAGGTGAGCCAAGTGGCGGCCACGTGGCCCGCAGTGGCCAGCCAACTCGCGGCAAAGTTTTGGCCGGGGCCGCTCACGCTGGTTGTGCCGAAGCACCCGGCGATCCCTGATTCGGTGACGGGTGGCGGTCCCACCGTGGCGGTGCGGTGCCCGGCGCACCCGGTTGCCCAGGCCCTGCTGGTTGCCGTCGGGTTGCCGGTCGCGGCGCCGAGTGCCAACCGTTCCGGCGAACTGTCCCCGACAACGGCG
>JANLRE010000048.1:0-4249 GCA_031368205.1 Fimbriiglobus sp.
CGTTAGGGAGTGGCCCAACCAGCCTCGCTGGAAACGGCGTGTTGCCATCAGTGTGACGCATCGTAGGCGGAAGTTTGGGCCACTCCGTTACCGTCGTGGCTCGGATGATCCCTCGATGTCGGTGCCCACTTTAAGCCTCGACCAAGACGAGCAAAACCCGCACAACCCAAGCTTCGAGCAACATTGGCCAGGCTCTATCAGAATCCTTTTGCCTACTTCCCCACCCGCTGTTCCAGCAGGTAGCCCATGAGGTTGCGGAACTCGGGGTCGGTTAACGCGGTGTCGAAGTTGGCGGGCATGGGGGAGAGGGGGCCGAGTTGTTTCGTGTCGATATCCTTGGCTTCGAGGCGTTGCTCCTTGCCGGTGAGGTCCACCAGGATGGAGACTTGGCCCTCTTCACGGATCAGCAGGCCGGTTAGGGTGCGGCCGTCCAGGAGGTTGATCGTGGTGGCACGGAAGGCGGCATCGACGTTGCGGTTGGGCGTGAGGATGTCTTCCATCAGGCGGTCGAGGCCGCGGTTGCCGATGCCGTCGAGTTGCGGGCCGACCTTGGCGCCCTCGTTGGCGAGTTGGTGGCACACCGCACAGTGTTTGGTGTACAGCACCTTCCCGGCGACGAGGTCCGGCTTCGCTTTCGGATAGCTGGCGGTGCGGGTTTGAATCACCGCCGCGAGGTTGGTTTCTTCACGCGGCAGGTTCTTGGTCAATTCGTCCACCACCTTGGCGTAGGGGCCGTTGGCCAAGTTGGTGCGGGCGGCTTTGACTTGCAACACGGTCGGACTGGCCTTGCCCTGCTTGACGGCCTCGACCAATAACTTCGCGCCGTTCGGCGTAGTCGTCAGGGCCGTCGAGATGGTGTTGGCAATCCGAGTCGGAACCACGGCGAAGGCGCGCAACAGCGTTTCATGGGCCGCCGGCTGGTTCACCTTTCCTAGGGCAGTCGCCGTTTGTTCCCGCAATGCGACATCGGCGTTCGCATCCATAATCATGGCGCCGAGCTTCGTGATCGCCTTGGGTTGGTCGATGAGGGTCAACGCCGTGAGTGCGGCACTGCGTTGGGCGGTGTCCCGATCGGTGCGTGCCGCAAACGCCGTGAGCGGGTCGAAGAGGTTTGTCAACTTCAAAGCTCCGGCCATGTTCGCGGACGCCAAGACCACGTTCGGTTCGGACTGCTTCAACCCGTCCGCACACAGCTTCTCGGCAACGGCATTCGCACTGTCCGGGAGCGTCGCCCCACGTGCTTGGTGGCCGAAGTACAAGCCCTCCAGCGCCACCACTGCCGCCGGGTTCTTCGATTGCGACTCCAGCAAATCGATCAGTGCGGTCGCCTGCGTATTGTCCCCGTACCGCCCGACGTGGGTGAAATAGGCTTTGTTCAGCGAACCCGTTCGTAAATGCTTCGTCAGGAACGTCGCCGCCTCTGCCGTGTGAACGCCAAGTGCCACGTCCGCGACGATGGCGGCATCCGTAGGCAACGCTTTGTCCCAGGCTTTCGCGTCGCGCAAACTGTTCCGCAACGCAACCCGTGCCGCGTGCCGAAGGTGGGTGTCTTCGGCTGGGGTTTGCTTCAGCAATTCGATGAGTGACAGCACATTGTCAGCGTGCGGGTGCGAAATCAGGACATCGACAACGGCACGCTGAACGAACGGCGATTCTTTCAGTTTGGCCAGAAGACTTGCTCGTTGTTCGGCCGTCAATTGCGGCAGTTCGATCATCGCACGGATGGCTTGAAGCGACTCCCGCGAAACGGGACCGTTGCCGTCCGGTTTTGGTGTGCCCTTGTCACCTTTGTACACGACACGCCAGACGCGGCCCCGGTCCTTGTCCCGCTGCGGGTGCTTCAAATCGACTTCGTAGTGGCCGATGATCTTGTTGTAAAAGTCCGCGAAGTAGAGCGCCCCGTCCGGCCCGATTTTAATGTCCGTCGGGCGGAACCACGGGTCGGTGCTGGAGACGAAATCGGGCTGCTCCTCCGCAACCGGCGTGCTGCCCTTCCAGATGATTTTGTCGCTGTTGATGCGGTTGGTCACAACGTTGCCCAGGAACATCATGCCGGTGTACTTGGCCGGAAACTGGTCGGCGTTGTACCACGCCAAGCCGCACAACGCCGTGCTGCCGTGATCGTGCCGGGTGACGTGCGGGGCGTACCCCAGGCCGTCGTGTGGCTTGCCGAAGCTGTCGTAATGCGCACCGCGAATGAGTTGCGTGATCGGCTTGCTGTGGCAATCCGCCGTATAGAGATTGCCCCACGGATCGACCGTCAACCCGAACGGGTTCACCTGCCCGAACGTCCACGGCTCCACCCGCGAACCATCGGGGCGAAATCGGAAGGTGTTGCCACTTTGCATTTTGACTTCGCTGCCATCTTTCGCCCGCACAACCGAACTGTTCAAGTAGCCGTGACAGGCATAAACCCAGCCGTCCGGCATCAACAGAAATGAGTTCATCATGCCGTGCGTATCGCGGGTGCCGAACCCGGTCAGGATCGTTTCCCGCTTGTCCGCCTTGCCGTCGCCGTCCATGTCCGTGAGCTTCAAAATGCTACCAACGTTCGACACGAGACAGGAGTTACCATCCGGCAACGGCAGAATCCCGATCGGGATGTTCATGTCGTCTGCGAATGTGGTGATCGTCTTCGCCTTGCCGGTCGCGGCGTCGAAGTCGGACAGAATAAACAACTTGTCGCTCGCTTTGCCCTCCGCCGGAAACGGGTAGTGACGGGACGTTGTCACCCACAACCGCCCCTTCGCGTCGAACGCCATCTGGATCGGCTTGCCGATGTCCGGCTCCGCCGCCACCAACTGCACCTCAAACCCCGCCGGGACTTTGAACGTCTTCAACTCGTCCGCCGGCGAGTTCGCCTCCGTCGGCGCAATGAACTGCTGCGCGAGCAGCGGAATGGGGAAGAGTAGGCTGACAAATACGGACAAGAAGCGCATGGGGAGAGTCTCGGGCTAAGGGAAAATGTGATGTCAGCGGAGTGTATTGCGAAGGGATGGCAGTCATTATGCTTCGGGCGTTGTCTCGACGCCTGCGAGGTTCAGGCCAAACATTCCCGCAATCAGTTTACCTAGCCCAATCAATGGAGCCGCCTTGCCTGCAAAATGGCTGATGTTTTCCCAGAGTTTCTTGATCGTGCTCTTCTCTGGTTTCGGCTTGGACACTTCGGCAACCAACTCTTCGTACTCTTTCTTCAGAAGCTCCTTCATCGCCTCACTCATCTTGAGTTTGTCGATCGCCTTCCGACCCGACTCCAGTGCCTTCACCAATTTCGGGTTCACCGAATGGCTCTGGTCGGTGTTCTCAGTCGTGGTTTTGTTGTCCCGAATTGTAGTCTTGTTCTTCATCCCACCGGCACTCGAAATGATGTCGCGGCCCGCGTTCATGCTGGCATCGACGTTGTCCCGCCCGGCTTTCTTGGCGTTCGGCATGATCACATCTCCCTCGTAGTTAAAGTTGTTGATAATGTATCCGGGATTGTCTTTCATCATGTTTAACATGGTGAATGCCAAACTCATCCCTGCTTCTTGCGAGAACTTTCTGCAGCAGTCCGCAACGAATTTCTGCTCAATTGCGACACGATCGGCGCCGTCTTTCCGCAAGTCCAAGATTAACCGCTGGCAAAGACTGGTCACGAATCTGATCGTCTTCGCGTCATAATCCGGGTTAGCCTTTGCCACCGCTTCCCTCCACCAGGAAGCCGGTTACGATGTCGGCCCCGTCGGTGTCGATCATCTCGCGGTGGAACTGATCGGGAACCGATTTCGGAATTTTGGTGGGGGAATCGTAATCTCCCTCCAAGATCGTCCCGTTCGGAGCCTGCACCCGAAAGACTTGGCGTAAATAATGGTTCTGCTTCAGGAAATTCAGCGCGAGGGCAATCTTCACCAAGTCGGCCCCTTCGATTTCCCGAAGTAGACGGCCCGGTTCGATGAACCGCACGCGCTTCCGCTTATCAAGCCAGTCCCGAACTTTTTCAAGTTCCAGACGCAGCTCTGGGGGAGCGCTATTCAAAAGATCGGAGTTGATCCGTGACATAATCGACTGCCTGCAAACTGGCCTGCGCGGAGACAAGGATTTCGTGGTCGTACCGTCCACCGATCGAAACCCGCAAGTCCCGTTCTAACACATTAGATGATCCGGACTGAAGGTACGTGATGGCCAAATGATCACATACGCAGCGGTTGTCACCGAGTACCGCGTCGATTGCCGCACTACGCTCATCGGCGTCGTCCGCCCCTTCTTCGGG
>JANLRE010000196.1:0-3521 GCA_031368205.1 Fimbriiglobus sp.
TTCGGTCAGCTTCATCGACATGTCGCGGCTGACCGACGCGAGATGTTGCCCGTCTTGGCTGAAGGTTGTTCCCAAAACCCAATCGCTGTGCGTGCCCATGAACAGCACTTGATTACCGCTATTGGGGTCGATGGCCCGGACCGTGTTGTCCGCACAACCGAAGCCGACGATTTTGCCGTCGGGCGACCAACTCACACCGTATACCGTGTCGAAAGTCACGGGCGCGGAGAGTTTCAGCTTCTGTTTTTCAATGTCCCAAATCTGGACCTCACCGAAGCGACCGGGGTTCCCTGCCGCCGCGGCCAAGAACTTGCCGTCCGGCGAGAATGCGAGCGATTGGACCCGTTCCGACAAGCCAACGAGCCGGGAGACGATTGCCGACCCGTCGGCTTTGTGCAACAGAATCTCGTGGTACCCCGCCACCGCGATCAGATGGCCATCGGGTGAAAACACCACGGACGTGATGAGCGGCGGCGCGAGATAAACCGGAGGGCGCTCGGCGGTGATTTGCGTTTCCTTCGCATTTGGCGGCGTGTCATCCTTCGCCCCTTCGGTGATCCACTTGACGATTACATCAATCTCGACCTGCTTCAGGGCGTCACGTCCTTTGGGCATCTCGGAGTGACCGTCTTTGTCGCGTTTAATTTCTTCGATTAAGAAGCTGGCGTTGGGCTTGCCCGGCACGACGCTCGGCTTGCCGGTTTCGCCGGGTTTCATGAGGGCACTATGTTCCGTCATGACATACGCACTGTTCGCCTTGGCCGGCTGATGGCAGCCCTGGCAGTGTTGTTGGAACAACGGGCGCACATCTCGGTAAAAGCTAACTTGAGTTGCCGCCAAGTCTTTCGCCGGATCAGCGGCGAACAAACTGACCGGGGCAAAAAGCATGAACGTAACCAATGTGGCCACAGAAGCGAGGAGTTGAAACATCGTGAGAGAACCCAAGGGTCAAGCAAAAAGCGATTCAGGCAGGTTCGGATATCATACCACGCGGGCCGGGGCCGGTTCAAAGGGTTTCTGAACTTACTTTTTACTTTGTTGAAAAACTAGTTGCTGTCAGTTGTTGGCGAGGGTATCTTCACTAACAGCACACGATGTCCGCGCTACCTGCCTTTCAACCTCTCCGCCGGAGTTTCTCTATGCTCATCGTTCCCGGTTTCACCAGTCGTGATACTTGTGATGGCGTGAGCCGTCGTGATCTGCTCCGATTTGGCGGCCTGTCACTGACCGGATTATCGCTTGGCAACCTGCTCGCCACGGAAGCCCACGCTAAAAACAACCCGGCCCCGGTGCCCAAAGGCGAAGGCGGTCGCGGGTTCGGCAAGGCGAAAAGCGTGATCCTGATTTACTTGCAAGGCGGGCCGAGCCACCTCGACTTGTGGGATCCCAAGGAAGATGTCCCCGACGCGGTCCGCAGTATCTTCAAGCCGATTTCCACGAAGATCGTCGGCGAGAAAGTCACCGAACTGCTGCCGAAGATTTCGCAAGTCCTCGACAAGACGACCCTCATTCGGTCCATGAGCTACACGCCCAACGGCCTGTTCAACCACACGGCCGCGATCTACCAAATGCTGACGGGCTACACCACGGACAAGGTGAGCGCCTCTGGGCAACTCGAACCCCCAAGCCCGAAAGACTTCCCGACGCTCGGCTCGAACATCATCAAGTTCAAGCCGCCGGAAGTGCCGATGTTGCCGTTCGTGATGATGCCACGCCCGTTGCAAGAATCGAACGTGGTGGGCAAAGGCGGTTCAGCAGGATTCCTGGGCAAAGCCTATGATCCGTACCTGCTCTACCCGTCCGGCGACGACATGGACATGGCCAAGATGGACCGCATCAAGGTGGACGACCTCTTATTGCGGGAAGAACTCTCCCAAAGCCGCATGGAACGCCGGGCCACATTGCGAGAAACCGTGGCCAAGGGGATGCCTGAACTGGACCAAGCGGTCAGCAAGTTTGAACTCGATTCGTACTACGGCAAAGCCCTCGGCTTAGTCCTCTCCGGTCGGGCACGAGAAGCATTCGACCTGACGAAAGAGACCGACCAATTGCGCACGAAGTACGGGAAGAACACCTTCGGCCAATGCTGTCTGCTCGCACGCCGGTTGATCGAAGCCGGAACTCGTTTCGTCGAAGTCAACTGGCCGAAAGTGGCCAACAGCGACAACCACTCCTGGGACGTGCATAGCGGCCTTTCCACGCGGATGAAAACGCAAGCCGCCCCGATGTTCGACGGTGGCGTGTCGGCCCTAATTGAAGACCTGGAACAACGCGGTCTGCTGTCCGAAACGCTGGTCGTCGTGGTCGGTGAATTTGGTCGTAGCCCACGACGGGGTATTAGCACTTCCGGGAATAGCAACAGTGACGATGGCCGTGACCACTGGCCGTACTGCTACACCTCGCTCGTCGCAGGTGCCGGGATCAAACGCGGTTACGTTCACGGTAAGTCGGACAAAACCGCTAGCGCCCCGACCGAAAACCCCGTTCACCCCGCCGATTTGTTGGCAACCATTTACCACAGTGTCGGCATCAAACCGGATACGATCGTGTACAACCACCTGAACCAGCCGCGTGAGTTGGTGAAGGGTGAAGTGGTTACGGGGCTTTTAGGGTAGTGTTTATGTGAGGCAACCAAAGCCCACGCACGATCGTGCGTGGGCTTTCTTCATTGACCACAACTATTTCCCATACCCCTTCGGGTGCCGTAGGTGCCAGTTCCAGGCGGTTTCGATGATGGGTTGCAATTCGGAGTAGTGTGGCGTCCAGCCAAGTTCGCGGCGGATCTTTTCAGCGGATGCGATCAGGGCGGGTGGGTCGCCGGGGCGGCGGGGGCCTTCTTGGATGGGGATCGTTTTGCCCGTCACGTCTTCGGCGGTCCGAATCACTTCACGCACGCTATACCCGCGACCGATGCCGACGTTGAAGGTCATCCCTTGCCCCGGTTGAACTTTTTCGATCGCCAGCCGATGGGCGCTCGCTAAGTCTTCGACGTGAATGTAGTCCCGTACACAGGTGCCGTCCGGTGTCGGGTAGTCGGTGCCGAATATGGAGATGTGCGGGCGTTGACCCAGAGCTACTTGCAACACCAATGGAATGAGGTGCGTTTCCGGGGTGTGGTCCTCGCCGATTGCCCCGTCTGCTGATGCGCCCGAGGCATTGAAGTACCGCAACGCGGCGTAGCCGACGCCGTAAGCCGGCGCGTAATCCGCGAGCATTTTCTCGAACGCCAGCTTCGTGTTGCCGTAGGGGTTGATTGGAGCTTGGGGCGTTTCTTCCGTGA
The DNA here is from genome assembly GCA_031368205.1 of Fimbriiglobus sp. Classification (GTDB taxonomy): domain Bacteria; phylum Planctomycetota; class Planctomycetia; order Gemmatales; family Gemmataceae; genus Fimbriiglobus. The sequence continues at coordinate 3,281 of JANLRE010000196.1, forward strand.
TCGGCACATCGCGTGGAATACCGTATGTCGCGCAGGTGCTGGAAAAGACGAACCGCGTGATCCCGTTTCGTCGGACCCGTTCGAGCAAGTTCAAACTGTTCAGCAAGTTGTTGTGATAATACTTCGCGGGGTCCACGACCGATTCACCGACCGCCGCATCGGCTGCAAAGTGAATGACGGCTTCGATGCGATTGACCACGAGCAAGTGGTCGATGTGGTCGCTATCTTTCAAGTCGGCCAC
>JANLRE010000479.1:0-10614 GCA_031368205.1 Fimbriiglobus sp.
TGCACCTGTTGCGTTGACGCCAAGGTGCCGGACTTCCTGGTCGGGCGTGGCAAGGGGTGGCTGACGGCGGAGTACGGCATGTTGCCGGGTTCGACGAACACCCGCAAGCAACGCGACAAGGCGGGCAAGGTCGATGGCCGCACCGTCGAGATTCAACGGCTCATCGGGCGGAGTTTGCGGGCTATTGTCAATCTCGACAAGCTCGGCGAACGCACGCTGTGGGTTGATTGCGACGTGATCGAAGCCGACGGCGGCACCCGCACCGCCAGCATCACGGGCGCGTACATCGCCCTCGTCGATGCGTTGCAAAGCATCAAGAAAGACCTGCCGAACCCGATTACGGACATTTTGACTGATAGCGTCGCGGCGGTCAGCGTGGGGTTGTTGAACGACGAGGTGTTGCTCGATCTGGAGTACGTCGAAGACCGCGACGCCGACGTGGACATGAACCTCGTGATGACCGGCAACGGCAAGTTCATTGAAGTGCAGGGGACGGGCGAAGAATCGACCTTCACCCGCGACCAACTGGATGCACTCCTGAAATCCGGCGAGAAAGGCATTCAGCAGATCACGAAGGCGCAGAAAGAATCACTCGGGAAGGCGTGGCCGAAGTAGCAACTCCATCGCGCCTTCGTCCTTCAGCATCGCCGCGAGTTCCTGTCCGACGGCGAGCGGCGATTCGGCAGGGCCACGGTGCGTTGCCGAAATGCGGCGATGCCCATCTTGCGACAGCACCGTACCTCGCAGTGTCAACACGCCGTCACTCACCTTCGATGTCGTGCCGATCGGCACGAGGCAACCGCCGCCCAGCGTCCACAGCATCGCCCGCTCCGCCGTGATGCGTTGCCACGTGACCGGGTCGTTCAACCCCTCCACGAGTCGCCGCGTGGTATGGTCGTCATCCCGACATTCGAGACCGATCGCCCCCTGACCGACGGCGGGGAGCATCCAACTCGGGTCCAGCACTTCCGTGATGTGCTGCGTTAGCCCGAGTCGCACCAGCCCGGCTTCCGCGAGAATGATGCCGTCGAGGTCTTGTTCGAGCAGCTTCCGCAACCGGGTTTCGACGTTGCCACGCAAGTCAATCAACGTCAAATCCGGGCGGCGATTCAAAACCTGGGCGCGGCGCCGCAAGCTGCTCGTCCCGACTACCGCCCCGTCCGGCAAATCATCGAACCGCCGATGCTTCACGGACACGAACACGTCCCCGGTGGGGCCACGTTGCGGGGTGGCCACGAGCATCAAACCCGCCGTCAGTTCGGTCGGCAGGTCTTTCAAACTGTGAACCGCCACGTCCGCCCGCCCCGCCAAAAGCGCTTGTTGAATCGCCTTCGTGAACACCCCAAACCCACCCATCGCACTGAGCGCCGACGCCTGATCCCGGTCCCCGTGCGTTTCAATCAACACCAGTTCAACAGCGCGCGGCGCCGCCACTGGCGCGAGCAGTCCCTGAACCAAATGCGCTTGCCAGAGGGCAAGCTGACTGCCGCGCGTGCCGAGTTTCAGTGATGATGTCATGCGGGGATTGTAAGAGGTACCCACACCTTCGGGTAACGATTTCGTAGGTCGTGGTCGAGGCTTTGCGAGGCCCGACATTGACGAGCGAACGGAAATAGTTCAGCCGTTGGTCCGGTGGCTGTTGCGTGTCGGGCCTAGACGCAAAGCCGACTTCGACCACGACCTACAAATCGCCAGATATTTTTGACACGCAGCCACGGTCGTCTTGCCAAACGGCGCGGACAGCACCCCCAGAATCAAAATTAGCGTAGACGGGATTCCTTACCGATCAGATAGAATCAATTCTGTTCAATACTTATTCGGACCGAAGAGGGCGTAGCGATGTGGGGTGTCACCGAGATTACAGACGGCTGCGTTAAGAATAATTACCTCTTACTGACGGAGTTGCGGGCGATGTTCCCGCACGATGTCATTGGAGGTCCCAATAAAAATGAGGCAGCAGCCAAGACCGTGCGAGTAGTTTGGGGCGGGGAGCCAGTGGATACTGACCTTGCTCCGGATGGGCAGTTCCGTAGCCGAGGGTGGGTTGGGGAGTTCTTCCGCCTGCACCAACTTCGTGTCGGCGACCGGGTCGTGGTTGAAAGAGTCGCCCCCTATGTGTTCCACGTTTATCCTGTGCGAGGAGTCGGCCTAGGCATCCAATCACAGGGATAGCGAAGACCATATAATCGCCGTTGCGCCTGAACCCCCCGGTTGTTGTTAGGCCGAGCGGAAGGATTACGAAGATGGCAACTTCCCTCGATGAAACCGCTCCACTCGACGAACTGCGTCCGGAGTATGACTTCCGTTCCCTGCGTGGTGTTGGCTAACAGGATCGTCTTCAATTGCGACTTTCTGTTAAACTGCTTGTCAACGCAGACACTCGTGGAGAACCCGATGCCGCCAACCTTAGAAGCCCTTGGGATCAACCACATGAGCGTCGAGGATCGGATTGTCCTCGTCCACGCCATCTGGGACAGCATCCCCGTTCAACAACACTCAGCGTTGCTCACCGAAGCCCAGAAGCAAGAATTACAGCGTCGCCTGGATGAACATAACGCGAATCCGGGTGACGTGGTGCCTTGGGAACAAATCAAGGCTGATACTTTGCGACGAGGCACCACACGGGTCTAACAAACTCGTCCGAGCCACGACGGTCACGGAGTGGCCCAACCTATTTCCCACGATGCGCCGCACAGATGGCAACACACCGTTTTTCGTGAGGCAGGTGGGGCCGCTCCGTAGCGGCTGACAGTTCATGTCATCTTTTTCAGGGATTCGTGGTATTGGATGAGTTTTTGGAGTTGGGGCCAGCCGCGCCACACGGTGACCCAGCCGGGCGGGTGGGTCTGCGGGTTCTTCTGGTACCCGCCCCGGCGGGCGAGTTCGGTCCAGAACCCCGACACGGCCAACGGCTTCACCGGGCGGCGGGTGCGGGCGATCGGCCACACCTCGCCCCGCTGCGGTCACTGCCCCCGCACCCCGACGTGATCCCGGCACTCGGACGCCTGCGGGACGCAGACTACCGACTGTTCACCCTGATGAACTCCTCGAAGGCGGTGGTGGCCGAACAGATGACGCACGCCAAGTTATCCGACTTCTTTGAGGCACTGCTGAGTGTCGAGGACGTGGGGAAGTACAAGCCGCACGCCGACGTGTACCGCTGGGCGGCGGGCCGGGTCGGGGCCGACGTGTCGGAGTGCCTGTTCGTTGCCACCCACGGGTGGGACGTGGCGGGAGCGGCCTGGGCTGGGATGAGGACCGCCTTCGTCGCACGCCCCGGACAGCAGATGTTTCCGCTCGGCCCGGCGATTGACATCACGGTTCTGTCACTAGCCGAACTGGAGGGGGAATTGGACCGCATGTAAGTGGTGAGTGCCGGACCCGGACTCCTTCTTCCGGTTCCGGGCGTCGTCGTCGGGGTCGAGGCACTGGATGGACCAAGACCCCGTGCTGTGGAACTGAGCCACCGTCTCGCCCTCGGTCCAGACGAAGTGTTTCATGCCCGTCCCCCAAATGCCCATACGTCCCGGATGGCATGGCCTTGGTCGCCGTCGAGAACCTTGACCCGGAAGACGAACGGCCCATCTCTAGGTCGGGTCGCCTTACAGGACGGCGATCTGCGCCCCCTTTTGCGCTGTGTGCCGCACGGCGACGGAGGCGTTCGTGATTGCGAAGGCCATCGGGTAGCAGTGGTCCGCTTCGATGGAATGATTCCTATCCGATATGATGATTACCGTCACCGCTCCTGACGGAGCGTGATCGACTGGCCCGGCAACACGATGGTCAGCAGCAACGAGCCGTCCTCGATACCACGCAGCGAGTGGGGTTCCCCGGTCGGCAGGTACAGCAGTTGCCCGGCCTCAAGGTCGTGTGTCTGCCCGCAGGCGGTGAAGGCGATCTTCCCCTCCAGGCATTGCACGACGAGTTCGCCCTTCGCCCTGTGCGTCGGAATCTCCTTCCCGGCTGGGACGACCATGCGGATCACGTCGATGGCCGGGGTCTTCACCAGCGTCCTCGTCCCGGTCGTCGCCAGGGCATCCCCCAGCGGACGCACATCCACGATTTCCCCAGGCGTGGCGTGCGGAAGTGACATGGCCGTGTTTCCTTCTGGTATGAACTGGTGACGGATCGCTTCGTTGGGAACCGATTCCCTGGCGTGAGAATTAGAGCCGTTGTCCGAAAGACTGTTTCCCGATTTCGTCCCCGAATTTGCCTACAATTATGCCCGCAAAAGTTGCCCGCAATGATATCTGCCACAAACCCTGACACAACAAGGACTTAACAGAGCGGGATACGAGAGTCGAACTCGTTTCACAGCCTTGGGAAGGCTGGGCACGACCGGTATACCAATCCCGCAAACTATCGCAAACGGACTCACCGCATCTGATTTTTGCGTGCAGTCCACTTCGTGTAAAGGTTACTGGGTTTTGTGTTAAGCAGCAAGTCGATTTCAAAGTAGCACACGGTAAGCATCTCACCCCACGCAACGGTTTGCGGGACGTGGTATCCTGTCACAGTATTGTAACAATCGGGCTTCACGCAATCACCGTGCTCGATTCCGTCGTCTCAATTGTGTGAACTCGCCGCGACACTGATTTCGGAAGGGTTATGTTATGACTGGCAAATATCGGGCTGTTGCGGTGTTGGGGCTGCTGTTCTTGGGTTTGGCATTCACAGCCGTGCTGCGTGAGATTGTTGCGGCGGCACCGCCTCGAACCGAGCAATGGAAAAAAGTGACGGACGCCGAAGCGAAGGGTTTACCCAAGACGGCGATCCAGGAACTGGACCCGATCATCGCGTCGGCGATGAAAGAGAAAGCCTACCCCGAAGCGATCAAAGCCATTGCGAAGAAGATCGCCCTCGAAGGGTCAATCGAGGGCAACAAGCCCGAAGAACGCATCACCCGGATGAAGGCGGAAATCGCCAAGGCGCCGAAAGAAATGGTGCCGGTGATGGACGCCCTACTCGCCCACTGGTACTGGCACTACTTCCAACAAAACCGCTGGCAGTTCATGCAGCGAACGCAGACCGCCGTGGCGCCGAGTGAGGACTTGACGACCTGGGACTTGGCGCGGATTCTCGCCACGGTTGATGCGCAATTCACGAAAGCATTGGCATCCGAGAAGGAACTGCAAGCGATTCCGATTGCGACTTACGATGAGTTGCTCGAAAAGGGAACGCTTCCAGACACCTACCGCCCGACGCTATTCGACTTCCTCGCGTTCGAGGCGTTGTCGTTTTACACGTCGCCAGAACAAGCCGGTGCGAAGGCCGAAGATTCCTTCGAGATCGTTGCAGACAGCCCGGCGCTTGCGGACGCCGCTGAGTTCCTGAAGTGGCTACCGCAATCGACCGATACGACATCCCGAAAGCGGAAGGCGATTCAACTGTTCCAAAAGTTGATGACGTTTCATCAAGCGGATCCGGACAGAACCGCGTACTTGGATGCGGACTTGCAACGCTTGCAATTCTGCCACGCCGAAGCCGTCGGCGAAGAAAAGACCACCCGTTACCAAGCCGCCCTGCAACGCTTCGCCGACGCCAACGCCAAGCACGAACTCAGCGCACTGGCCCGGTACCGCATCGCCCAACTGGTTCATGACGCCGGGGACCGGGTCGAAGCCAAGAAGATCGCGCAGCAGGCGATCAACCTGTTCCCGACCAGCTCAGGCGGAATCAGCGCGTTCAACTTGATTCAGCAGATTGAAGCGAAGTCGCTGAACATGAGTACCGAACGAGTCTGGAACGACCCGTCGCCGGTGATTCGGGTGCAATACCGCAACCTGACGAAGTTGCACTTCCGGTTGTACAAGATCGCGTGGTCCGAATACTCGATCAAGAACCTTCAATCGAAACTGTACGACGCGAACTTGCGTAAGAATCAACTCGTCGGGAACCCCGACGCGGAGTTCTCCGCCGACCTCCCGGCCACGGCGGACTACCAGGACCGCACGCACGATGTCGCGGTGCTGAAGACCGTGAAGCCGGGGTACTACGTCCTGTTCGCCAGTGACACCCCGGAGTTCACCGAAGCGAAGGGGCCGGTTTCTGGCACCGACTTATGGGTCTCGGACCTTGCGGTCGTCACCCGCACGGAGTGGGGCGAACCGCAGTTTGAAGGGTTCGTGCTGAACGCCAAGAGCGGCGAACCGATCGCCGGGGCGAAGGTGCAGACGTGGTATCTCACGCAGAACAACCGCAACCAGAACCAGGGCTTCATCAAAGGGCCGTTGCTAACGACGGACAAGAACGGGCTGTTCACGGTGCGCGGCGAAAACAACACGTCGTGGATCGCGCTCGTGTCACACGGCGGTCACGAACTCTCGACGACGAACCAGCACTACCTCAACCAAACGGACCGCAACCCGCAGCCGTTTCAACAAACCGTTTTCTTCACCGATCGGTCGCTGTACCGACCGGGGCAAACGATTCAATTCAAGGGCATCTGCTTCCGGGCCGACCAGCTAGCGAACAAGTACGAAACGACCTCGAACAAAGCCGTGACTGTGCAATTTACGGATGTCAACGGGCAACTCATCTCGAAGCTCGACGTGAAGACCAACGACTACGGCTCCTTCAACGGCAGCTTCACGGCCCCGCGCGACCGACTCATGGGGCAGATGATGATTTCCGCCCTTAGTGATGCGCCGGGTCAGACCGCCGTTACGGTCGAGGAGTACAAACGCCCGAAGTTCCAGGTCACGGTTGATGCGCCGAAGGAAGCGGCAAAGTTGAACACGGACGTGAAGCTGACTGGCAAGGCCACGTCGTACACCGGCGCGGCGATCGGCAGGGCGAAGGTGCGTTACCGCGTAGTACGGGACGTGCGTTACCCCGGTTGGTGGTACAGCTTCTACTACTGGCGAATGCCGCCCAACCAGGGCGGTGCTCAGGAGATCACCCACGGCACCGCGACAACGGAAGCGGACGGAACGTTTACCGTGACGTTCCCGGCGAAGCCCGACCGCACCGTTGCGGAAAAAGACGAGCCGTCGTTCACGTTCACGCTGACCGCCGATGTCACCGATACAACCGGCGAAACCCGCGTCGGCAGCCAATCCGTTCGTGTTGGGTATACCACGATCACCGCGACCGTGTCCGCAGGCGAATGGCAAACCACAACCGACCCGGTGAAGTTCAAAGTCGTCACACAAACGCTCGATGGCGTTGGCCAGGCGACCAAGGGAACGCTCAAAGTCTATCGACTCAAACAACCGGCGACGGTTCAGCGAACGGACATCCTTGGCGGGAAAATTGGGCCTCGTCCCGTTGCGCGGGGTCGGGGTGCGATGCCGATTCCGCAACCCGTCCCGGACCCGTCGAACGCCATGTCGTGGGAACAAGGGGACGAAGTCGCGTCGTTGCCGTTCACCACGGATGCGAGTGGCAACACGGAGTTGACGGTCAAGCTGGAACTGGGCGTGTTTCGTGCCATCGTTGAAACCGCCGACCCGTTCGGCAAGCCGGTCACCGCCCGGCAACAGGTCACGGTCTTGAAGCCGGACGCCGCGACGCTCGGCATCAAAGTCCCGCAGATTGTCGCCGCCCCGAAGTGGTCGCTCGAACCGGGGCAGGAGTTCAACGCACTCTGGGGCACCGGGTACGAAGCGGGGCGGGCGTACATCGAGATTGAACATCGCCACAAAATTCTGCAAGCGTTCTGGACCGAACCGGGGCTGACGCAATTCACCGTGAAACAAGCGGTGACCGAGAGCCATCGCGGCGGGTTCACGTTGCGGGTCACGTTCGTCCGCGAAAACCGGGCATACCTGGAAACTCGCAAAGTGGAAGTGCCGTGGACGAACAAGAACCTTACGGTGAAGTGGGAACGGTTCGTCTCGAAACTGGAACCCGGCAAGCCCGAAAAATGGACGGCCGTGGTCAGCGGGCCGGACGCGAAGAAGGCCGTCGCCGAGATGGTTGCCGGGTTGTACGACCAGTCGCTGGACGCCTACCTGCCGCACAACTGGATGAGCCGATTCAACAGCTTCTACCAGGACTACTCGCAACGCCAGTCGCAGTTTGAAAACAGTGCGAAAGCGATTCAGATGTTGGCAGGAAACTGGACAGCCCCGTTCAAAAACTCGGGCGCCATGACTTACCGCCACTTCCCCACGGAGCTAACACAGAGCTTTTGGCAGTACGGTTTTCAACGCCAGCGTGGCTTTGGTGGCGGCTACGGCGGTATAGCACCTGGTATGCCTGCGCCTATGTCGGCTGCTCCGTCGAAGAGGATGGGCGACGGGGTGGATGGCGGAATGACTTTGGAAGCGAGGGTGAACGCAGAACCAAATGACAAAGCAACGGTTCCGCTTAATCCAGGTCCGGACCTGTCGAAGGTCGCGGCGCGGTCGAACTTGCGGGAAACGGCGTTCTTCTTCCCGCACCTAATTGCGGACGAATCGGGCACGGTGCGGATGGAGTTCACCATGCCGGAAGCCCTGACGAAGTGGAAGTTCCACGCCTTCGCCCACGACAAGCAAATGCGGTCCGGGTCGCTGGACGATAGCGTTGTCACGGCCAAAGACTTGATGGTGCAGCCGAACCCGCCCCGGTTTTTACGTGAGGGGGACGTGCTGGAATTCACCGTGAAGGTCAGCAACCAATCCGCCACGCGGCAGGTCGGCAAGGTCCGCCTCAGCCTCGCCGACGCCCGCACCGGGAACGCTGTTGATGCCGCACTCGGGCTAGCGGTCCCAGATCAAAGCTTCGACATCCCCGCGAAGGAATCGAAGAGTTTCTCGTGGGCGCTCACGGTACCGGATGGCCAGGGACCGATTACGTACAAAGCCGTTGGTGCTGCGGAGCGGTTCAGCGACGGCGAAGAAGGGATGCTGCCGGTGCTGTCGAAGCGGGTGTTGGTCACGGAGTCATTGCCGTTGCCGATTCGCGGCAAGCAGTCGAAAACGTTCGACTTCACCAAGCTGCGCGAATCCGCGAAGTCAGATACGTTGAAGCACCAAAGCCTGACGGTGCAGATGACCTCGAACCCGTCGTGGTACGCGGTGATGGCGTTGCCGTACCTGATGGAGTACCCGCACGAGTGCGCGGAGCAGACGTTCAACCGGCTCTATGCGAACGCCCTGGCGCGGCACATTGCGGCCAGCGACCCGAAGATCCGCCGCGTGTTCGACCAGTGGAAGAACACTCCGGCGCTGGACAGCCCGCTCGAAAAGAACCAGGACGTGAAGGCCGTCATCCTGGAAGAAACGCCGTGGGTCCGCGATGCCAAGAAGGAATCCGAATCCCGCCGCAACGTCGGTATCCTGTTCGACGAGAACCGCCTCAACGAAGAAACCGCACGGCTGTTACGCAGGCTGACGGAACTGCAATCCCCGGACGGCGGTTGGTCGTGGTTCCCCGGTGGTCCACGCAACGAGTACATCACGCTGTACATCACCACCGGCTTCGGACGTATGCGGCATTTGGGCGTGAAGATTGACGTGGCACCCGCGGTGCGCTCGATCACGGCACTGGATGCGTGGGCTGATCGCATCTACCGCGACATTTTGAAGCACAGTAAAAAGGACGACAACCACCTGTCCACGACGATCGCTCTGTACCTCTATGGTCGTAGCTTCTTCATCGACGACACGCCGGTGGCGAAGGAACACCAGGAGGCGGTCAACTATTGGCTGGGGCAATCGAAGAAGTATTGGCTGAAGATCGGCAACCGCCAATCGCAGGCGCAACTTGCCCTCGGGCTGAAGCGATTCGGCGACAAGACCACGCCCGCTGGCATCATGGCGTCCCTGAAAGAGTTCTCCGTGACCAACGAAGAGATGGGCATGTTCTGGCGCGACACCGAACGCAGTTGGTGGTGGTACCACGCCCCGATCGAAACGCAGGCGATGATGATCGAAGCCTTCGACGAAGTCAGCAACGACGCGAAGGCGGTCGAAGAGTGCAAGGTCTGGTTGTTGAAGCAGAAGCAAACCCAGAACTGGAAGACGACCAAAGCCACCGCCGACGCCGTCTACGCCCTGTTACTCCGTGGTGACAACCTGTTGAAATCGGATGCACTCGTGGGCGTCACGGTCGGTCCCGAGACGATCAAGCCGGAGAAAGTCGAAGCGGGCACGGGCTTCTACGAGCAGAAGTTCCTCCGCGGCGAAGTGAAGCCGGAGTTCGGCACGGTGAAGGTGACGAAGATCGACGATGGCGTCAGTTGGGGGAGTGTCCACTGGCAATACCTCGAAGACATCAGCAAGGTCACACCGCACGATGGCACGCCGCTCAAGCTGGAAAAAAAACTGTTCAAGCGGATCTACACCAAAACCGGGCCGACGTTAGAAGCAGTGAACGGGCCGGTGAACGTGGGCGACGAGATCGTCGTCCGCATCGTGCTGCGGACCGACCGGGACATGGAATACGTCCACATGAAAGACCATCGCGGCAGCGGCACGGAGCCGGTCAATGTGTTGTCACGCTACAAGTTCCAGGACGGCCTCGGGTACTACGAATCTACGAAGGACACCGCGTCCCACTTCTTCATGGACTACTTACCGAAGGGAACCTACGTCTTCGAGTACGCCGTCCGCGTGCAGCACAAAGGCAAGTACCCGACAGGACTTGCCAGCATCGAGTGCATGTACGCCCCGGAGTTCAACAGCC